>DAOUAU010000402.1:0-2615 GCA_034433195.1 Dehalococcoidales bacterium | reverse complement strand
AAATTTAGCCAGCAGCACATCAGTATTACCGCCCTTGCGGGGACTGCCTGCAAGACCCAGTACTTTCATAGCATCTCCTTTTCCAAATCCTTTAAAATTTTCTTCTCACGGGCTTTCATGGCCGGTTCCATGCCGGGTTTTTCATGGTCATAACCCAGGATATGCAGAACACCATGAACTATCAAAGCGGCCATTTCCACGGCAATGGAATGCCGGCTCTCCCCGGACTGTAATACCGCCTGAGGATATGAGATAATCACCTCGCCCAAATGTACCAGGTCATCAGGGGGGCTGATAAAAGCTAACGCTTCCTCGCCCTCTTTTTGCGCGGACATTGAAAAAGACAAAACATCCGTCGGTTGGTTTTTACCACGGTAGTCCCGGTTGAGTTCCTGAATGCGCTGCTGACCGGTAATCAACAGGCTGATTTCGGCGTTGAGGGGAGCGTTTTCGGCCGTCAGTACCGTTTCAACCACTTTTTGTATCCAGTCCGGACCCGGTTCTGCCTCAATGCCCTCTTCAATTAAAACGTTGATTTCCATCTTTACTTCTTATTATATTATTAAATTAAATTCACACTTCTCAGTAGTCACCGTTTAATGGCACTCTTCAATTACGGCTGTGCCGTTTTAAGAGCGGTGTCAGCGGCTTTATCCAGTATCATCCAGAGCCTGTCCAGCCAATCCAGGTGTTCCGGTTTCATCAGGCAAGAACGTAAGCAGCTGACGTTGTCACTTTGAAATTTGACACCCGTCCATCTCTTTTTCAGTAGTGAGGTGGGATATTTGAACGTGGCCAGATGCAAGTTATCCGCTGCCGCTATCTCAAAAATAGACTGGGTAAGCTGAGAAATGCGGCTTTCGCTGGCGGCTCGCGGGGCCCATACTACGATGTCCAGGGCAGGCTCTATCAGGGTCAAGAAGCGATTGTCATTTCTGATTTTGGCGTATAATCTTAAAGCCGCTTCTCGTGATTTGGCCAGGCTGCCGGCAAACTCCCCGCCCCTGGTCATGGGTAATAATTTTTGGGTGGCCCACAAAGCCACCGCTGAAGCTCCGGCCCGCGAGCATTCCAGGCTAATCTCGCCCAGATGCAATTCTCTGGAGCTGAAATAAGTATAGGGCGAATCATGTTTGTAGAGCGCTCCAACAGCCGGGTCTTTGAACAGAATACAGCCGCAACCATAGGGCTGCAATCCGTGTTTGTGCGGATCAACTACAATCGAATCTGCCTGGCATAAAAGGTCAAAAGCCTGGCGAACAGCAGGATCCAGGTTATCAATCAAAGTGAAATACCCTCCATAAGCGGCGTCGGCATGCAGGCGAAAATGATATTGATCTCTGAGTTTCAGGATGTCCGGCAAGGGGTCAACCGTTCCGGCACCAGTCGAACCGATGGTCGCTACCACCGTGCCGACCTTACCGTTTTTTAATACTTTCTCTAAAGCCTCCAGGTCCATCACCGCTTGATGGTTACAGGGAATGGATTGAAACGGCAGCTTCAATACATCAGAGATGCGTGAATGGGTATAATGCGCCATTTCAGAAGCTACGATCAGCTTGCCGGGCTGCAAATTCCCGGCCACCCACAAAGCTTCCAGATTGGCAATAGTGCCGCCGCTGGTCAAATGTCCCAGATGTTCCTGCCAGCCGAACATCGTGGCAATCTCGGCCACTGCCTCTTTTTCCATCTGAGAACTGGCGCGGCCGCCGTCCAGGGCATGGTTATTGGGATTGATCCATAAACTAAGCATGTAAGCCAGGCGGGCCGCCGGATGCGGCGGTTTCAGCATTTGACCGGCATAAAATGGGTGAAAATAGGGGTAATTATTCTGCATTTTGCCGGCCACTTCCTGGAGTACCCGTGAGATGGCGGCATAGTCATAATTATACCGTACATCCGGCAAATGGCCGAAGCCTTTCTCCATTTTCTTCAGGGCGTCGGCCAGAATAGCGAGACTATGTGATTCAAATTGCATATTACCTCCTGCCTGAAAGCCATCGTGCATTTCAGAGTATCAACATCAGTTATTCAGACAAAAATCCGTATAATCCACCGGATTACGATTTATTACAGTATGGCGCCTTCGTCTTTTCCAGGTGGACGAGTTTTAAATTTCACTCTGTAGCTTAGTCTCATCAGATAAGGTGTCAGAAAGGTGGTAATACCGGCTGAAACACCCACGACGGAAAATAGCAGATTACTGACCAGCCCGGTATCCTGACCGGCTTTCATCACGATAAAGGCAAATTCACCAATCTGACTCATGCCCAATCCTACCTTTAACGCGGTTGAATTGTCATACCTGTAAAGTTTGGCGCCCAGTCCGCAGCCGAGGCTTTTCCCGATTACCATCAGAACCGTGACCAGCAATGCCGGTACAATAAAAACTTTAAATTGTGAAACATCAATCAGAGCGCCCATGGAGACGAAAAAGATAGCGGCAAACATATCTTTGACCGGGATGATTATCTGGGTAATTTGGTCCACACTGCTGGTTCCGGCAATTATCACCCCCATCAAGAACGCCCCTACCGCCATTGAAAAACCTATCAGGCTGGCCGCGATGGATAACCCGAAAGCCATGCCCAGCGTGACCAGCAGTACCACTTCAT
>DAOUAU010000401.1:0-4511 GCA_034433195.1 Dehalococcoidales bacterium | reverse complement strand
CGTTTTTTGAGCGGATCCCTTATAATAAAATCTATTCTGCCAGGAAGTTTAAAAGCATGGCATCCTCAATGGCGCTGTCCAGCAATATGATTGAATTGCGGCACGGTAAAAGTTATATCACCGGCACCACCTATATTTCACCGCTGGACAGAGACCGGTTTCTAACCGAGCTGAAGATTCACAGTCCGGCCCTCAACAGGGTATCACAAGACGATTCCGGAATTAGCGGCGATAGTCAGCATTAATGAACGCGCCCCCGTCAGCTTTTTAGCATGTAACCTGACCCGTGTTGGTTGATCAGCATCTGAGGGGGAATGTCACCCAGTTTCTTACGCAACCGGCGGACATAAATACGGATATTCTCAGTATCCTGCCAGTCATCTTTGCCCCAAACCACAGCCATGATATCTTTGTAAGTTACCACTTGATTTTTATGCTTGACCAGCAGCAATAACAATTGGTATTCCACCGGAGTAAGCTTGACCGGTTGATTATCCACACGCACTTTTTGATTTACAAAATCAATGTTCAGGCGCGAATTGATACTGGTATTGCGTTCCAATTTGATCTCCGCCCGGTCAGTGCGCCTGAGCACAGCTTTAACCCTGGCCAGCAGTGTCAGATAGTTAAAGGGCTTGGTGATATAATCGTCAGCCCCGGTTTCCAGACCTTTAAGGACATCGGAGTCATCCGAGCGGACGGTGAGTACTATAACCGGTACGTCCGAAAACTGACGGATTTTCTTCAGGACTTCAAAGCCACTGATATCTGGTAAATTGATGTCCAATATTAAAACATCCGGAGACTCTTTTCGAACCAGTTCAACCCCTTCCAACCCGGTCATGGCTGAGACCAACCGGACATCAGGCCAGCGGAATTCAAAAGCGATATTGACAGCATTGATAATACTGAGGTCGTCTTCAATTATGGCTGCTTTCATGATTACTCACTCAACCTTACTTTTATTCAAAAACGGCGGCCACCGGTAACGTGAAATAAAAAGCCGAACCGCTGCCGGAATGGCTGTCAACGCGGATTTTCCCGCCGTGCAGTTCCACGATGGATTTGCACAGGGCTAAACCGATGCCCAATCCACCGGAGCCTTCATCCGGCGCAACCACATGGTAGCCCGGTTTGAAGAGCGAACTATGACGCTCATCCGGAATACCCGGACCAAAATCCCTGACTTCAACCTGCACCATATTTTGCACTCGGCCCGCCCGGATTATAACTCTTTTACCCTCTCGGGCATATTTAAAGGCGTTATTAATCAAATTCAATACTACCTGACGAATTCTTTCAGCATCAGCATTGACCGGCGGCAGATCCCTTTCACAATCAAGCTCAATGATCAAACCGGATTGCTCGGCCAGAGCGTGTGTTTCTTCTACCACTCCTGCTAACAAAGTATTCGGTTTGATTGTTTCAGGTTTGATTTTTAGAATTCCAATCTCCCCCCGGACAATATCATGAAGTTCATCAATCCGCACATTGAGACTGGCAGCGTTATTAAAAATATAGCCGGCCAACTTGCCCAATCTGTCACCCCGGGTTTCATCAAACAAAAGCTGGCTGGTAGCAATCAGGGAAGTAAGCGGGGTTTTCAATTCATGAATCAACTTACGGGTAAAATCCACTCTGACCCGCATTTCCTCCTGAAGTTGTTGACGTAATTCTTTCTCTCTTTGATATGATTTTTTAACGTTGTCCATTGCCATGATACGTTCAATAGCCTGTCCCAGCCTTTCCGCGATTACGTTTAAAAGGTGCCGTTCTTCCTTCAAAAAAGGACCTTCATCACTGGGCGGACACTCAGTCAGATAAAGCACTTCTATTTTTCCCCTTGGTTTGCCATTGATCAAGATATTCTGGCTCTGACGCCATGGGGTTGATTGAAAATTAGCTGTAACAAAAGATTTTTTACGAAATTTGATACGGGCACAGGTTACTTCCGGGAATTGCCAGGCAGGCGGCACAAACACCAGAACACCTCTCAGTATTTCATCCTCAGAGAGTTTGCCATTTTCAAAGAGATGCGAGATGCCGTATAGACAGTTAAGTTCTTTAACTCTCTCTGTCAGACTGGCAGCCAGTTGTTGCAAACTATAATCCGTTATTTGAGAGTTGATGTCATTAATCATATTTCACTTATTTTCATTCAGGCTTCATTAGTCAAAACCCTATCAAAAAGCATTTTAATCTTACTATTATGACCAAAGTCTGGCAAATTCACAATAATTTGTTTCTTTGGTATAGTTATTCATAGAATATTTAGATGTCTATTGAGTATTTCAGAAATATACGACCAAAATATCGGCAAATATGCAAATAATTTTGAAATAGGTTATACTATCTGTAATCGCTATGGTAATTGAAATCGAACAACTAAAAATCGTCAACTATTTCACAGGTCTGGATCAGTCTGATCTGATTTCCATCTCGAAGTATATGACTGAACAATCGGTGAACAAGGGAGAAATATTCCTTTTTGAAGGTGAATGGTCGGACAAATTATTTTTCCTGATGGCCGGTCTGGTCAAAGTCTATAAAACCTCTTCCAACGGCAAAGAACAAATTTTGCATATTGCGCCGCCCGGTGAATCACTGAATGATGTATCCACCTTTGATGGCGGCAGCAATCAGGCCAGTATGCTGGCCATGACTCCCGTCCATCTTTACGCCCTGCTTAAAGAAGACCTTAAAGCCATCCTGGAAGAGCATCCGCGGATTTATATTAACATACTTAAAGCTCTGGCTTACCGCATCCGCCGCGATTCGAACCTGGTAGAAGAACTATCCTCCACACAGGTAATGGGTCGTTTGGCCAAACTGCTGATGGGAAAATACGCCGGTGAAGAAGCAACGGTAGGACTGTGGTTAACCCAACAGGATATGGCCAGTATGATTGGCACCTGCCGTGAAGTAGTCAACCGTTCACTGAAAATTATGGAAGAAAAGGGCGCTATCCGCCTGGGAAGACACCGCATCATCGTCCTGAAAAAAGAAATCCTGGCCGAGATGGCTAAAGCTACTGTCGATACTACCCCCAAATACCTGCAACCACGGGAAAAAGCCAAGAAGTGACTGAGTGCTCAGCCATCATTAATAAACTGACGTTGATGGACAACGATCAAAAATATCACCCAGGTCCAAGGTTTTTCTACTGGCATTTAGAGGATTTCGTGCTGACTGATGGTTCTTAACATTTAGCCACTGACATTATCACAAAACTTAATACCACTTTCTGAGTAAAGAAATCAGCGTCAGCGGTACTGTTATTGACAGATATTGGGTTGACCTTCTGGGTATGAAAGCCGGGCTTTTCAAATCGATGACGGCGCTGGTATATTTTGTGTCCTTATTAAACAGGAACCACCCGCTAAAGATGAGAAACCTCTTTAAATTGGGCTGTTTCAACAGTCGGTAAGATTGGAGATCGAAGCTTTGGTACTTTCATCACTGCAGCAAAAAGTGATAGATTTATTTTTATTTTGCAGTGCAAAACCATTAATAGGTGATTTAATAACAGAGCCTGAGTAACAAAAACCAGGCTTTATTATTTTGGTATCCTTATCATGACAGGGTACAATAGGAAACCGTTTAAAACATAAAAGATATTCCAAAATTTAATGCCGTGTCCATGCAAGATAGAACCTGAGTTTCTCTAACTTTTCCTCCTGAGAAGGTCGGTATTTCAAGGAATTACCGGCAAATCGATATAAGAAGCGTAGCCAGGCTGGTGATAAACCGTCTGGTGCGCGATAATGCCCGCAGCGTCCTTTCCAACCTCGTTGCCGGTATTCATATTGCGGTCAAACATGGGGAAATTACTGCTTGAGATTTCCAAACGTATCCGGTGTTTCTGACGGAATACCTGGCTGGTCTCTCCCAGAATTATCACAAATTCATAGATCTCACCGGGAACTATCAACTGTGGCTGTTCTGCTGATTTGATAGCGCGGGCGCGTTTGATGCCTTCAGCCACGTTATAGGCTGAGCCATCCGGATAGACGTCTACCAGTTTGGCCGTGAAATCGGTATCCATGGCTGATGTTTTAGCAAAAAGATGGACTTCCATGGGTCCTGTGACTTCAATATCGGACATAATTTCATCGGAAGTATAGCATAATATATCCCGGCGTTTTTCAACAATAGACTGGTCCAGCGGGCCAGGCACCAGCCCGGCTCCAAAAAAGCGTCCACCGATTGTTGGCACGGGATTCAGTGGGTCATAGCTGAACGTATCACAAACTCCGGATTGGGGCTCTTCCAAACTCAGGAATCCATCACCATCAGAAGTATTGGCGCTGCCCTTACTATGCAAATAAAACCTCTGCCAACTGGTTCCCGGCAGTGGCCAGTCCGCAGCCTCCCGCCAGACATTTCTACCCATGGCAAAGTACCTGACAGCCGGTATCCTGACATCTTTACCCTTCAAATAACGGTTGAAAAAAGCTAAATGCCCGTCGCTAACCCCACCTCTCTGGATGTCTGCCGCTGCGCCGAAATTA
>DAOUAU010000400.1:0-10149 GCA_034433195.1 Dehalococcoidales bacterium | reverse complement strand
TTCAGGATTATCCATCTATGATGATGTGGAATATTAACTGTAATTGATAATAAATCGCTATAGGTAGAGAATTAAAAAGCATCCCATGACCCCATTACTCATTGTCTGATTATTAAATATCCGGAAAAGAGCCATCAGACACACTGACATTATCCCTTAACATTCAACCACTGACATAATCGCATAACCATAACAACTATGTTGTGATTGAAAAGACACAATAAAACAAACAAAAAATCTCTTGCTTCCTTAACATGTAATCAGCCGGATTTTCATATATATAATGGAAATAAGCGCTTAAAATGATTAAACGAATGGAAGCTGAAGAGGTGATCTCAATGGTTAGTCGTTGCCCCGGTCAGGACAGCCGTAACTTAAAGGTCTCGGTACACCAATGCCCGGTATGTCAAAATGAAGTGGAAATATTTTCAGATGAGACACGTATTAAATGCCGTAAATGTAATAATTATGTATATAAAGACAAAACTCCGTCTTGTATAGAATGGTGCTCTAAAGCAAGGGAATGCATAGGTGAAGAGAGGTGGAAACAGATATACGCAGCAATCCACGCTGCCGATCTTGAAAATAAAACCTGAAAGCCGTATATATTAACTGAAAGGTTAAAAGTGGGAAGTGTTGCATGACCCTTAAACCGGCAAATGAAATATTTCAGGTCCATTTTATTCCGGAGGATATCGTGATATCCGTTGAAAATGGCGCTAATCTGATGGAAACAGCCATCAAAGCAGGAGTCCATATTAATAATTCCTGCGGAGGAAAAGGCGTCTGCCGGAATTGCCGGATCAAAATTGAACAAGGGACCGTAGACCATGCCGGTGATGACTGGCATTCCGAACACGGGTATGAAAGCGGAATCCGCCTGGCCTGTCAAAGCTCGATAAGCTCTAATTTGACAGTTTCTATCCCAATAGAATCCAGGGTGGACCAAGCTACCCAGGCGGCTGAACGGGAAAAACCGGCTGATGCGTTATTATTACCGTGGAGATTTAACCCACCGTTAAAAAAATATTATCTTGAACTGACACCGCCTACCAGAAATGATAACGCCAGTGATCTGTTTCGTTTGATGGGCGGATTAGAAAATCAACATAAACTGAAGAATTTACAGATCAATATCGATATTATCCGGAAACTATCCAGGGTGATGAGGGAAAAAGATTGGAGAGTGACAGTCAGCATCCTGACCGATTCAGCCATGCCGCGCAACGGAAATCATCACTCGTTGGTAATCACTAATATTGAACCGGGTGATATGTGCCGTAATCACCTGGCTTTAGCCATAGATATCGGGACAACCACCATCTGTTCTCAACTGCTGGATTTGAACCATGGGAAAATCCTGGCCGAGACCATCACTTTTAACAAACAACGAGCTTATGGGGATGATGTCATCACCCGCATCGTGCATAGTCAAAAGCCGGACGGTTTGATGGAGCTCCAAACTGCGGTCATCACCTCAATCAATGAGAGTATCGATTCACTGCTGACAGATACTCAAGTGAATCGCCAGGATATCGGTTATGTGACTATTGCCGGGAATACCACTATGCAGATGCTGCTGGTGGGATTGGATCCGAAATTTATCCGGTTGTCACCATATATCACTACTGCCAACTTTCTTCCGCTGGTAAAAGCCTCCGATCTGGGCATTAAACTGGCCGGGTTCGTCTATATTTTTCCATTTCCATCGGTCTCCAGTTACATTGGCGGAGATATTGTTTCCGGCATTGTCGCTGCCGGAGTGCATCAGAGCAACAAACTCACTTTATACATGGACATGGGGACCAACGGCGAGATTGTGATTGGGAATTCTGATTGGATGGTAACAGCCTCATGCTCTGCCGGCCCGGCATTTGAAGGCTCCGGGATCAGACATGGCATGGTGGCTGTAAAAGGAGCCATAGAGGAGTTTTCAATTGACCGGATTAGTCTGGAACCCGTTATCAAAACTATTGGCAATGTGCTCCCCAAAGGGATTTGCGGGTCCGGGCTGATCAATATCATCGCTGATTTATTGACGGCCGGAGTTATTGATCAAAACGGCAAATATAATACCACACTTACGTCCCCGCGTATTCGTCAAGGCAGTGATGGATTTGAATATGTTCTGGTCTGGAAACCGGAAACTCAAATAGGAAGGGACATTGTAATCACCGAAGTAGATATTAATAATTTAATCCGGGCGAAGGCGGCGATGTACGCCGGTTGTCATACGCTGGCCCATAAAGTAAATGTCTCCTGTTCAGATTTTGAACAAGTGATTCTGGCCGGTAATTTTGGCAGCAGTCTCAATATAGAAAAAGCGATCATCACAGGCTTATTGCCGGATATTCCCAGGGAAAAGTTTAGTTTTATTGGAAATGGTTCCCTGTCCGGAGCCAGGCTGGCCAGTTTCTCGGTCGAAATTTTGGATGATTGCCTGAGAGTGGCTCAGATGATGACCAATATTGAACTGGGTGACGATAATGAGTTCATCCATAATTATATGGCGGCCTTGTTTTTGCCTCATACTGATGGGAAAGCCTTTCCCTCGGTAGTCACAAAACCAGGTTAATCCAGAATCAGGATCAACAAAATACACCGGTAAATATTGAGTTTGCCCATAAAAAGGGGTGGGGCAATGGAACCTATCAGGATAATTTTGGCTGAAGACCATGCCTTGATGCGGGAAGGAACCCGGCGCATTTTGGAACAATATCCTGATTTCCTGGTGGTCGGTGAAGCTGAAAATGGACAGCAGGCGGTAGAACTGATCACCTTTTTGAAACCTGATATTGCCATTCTGGATATCCGCATGCCTAAATTGAATGGAATTGAAGTTGTGCGTTATGTGAAAAGCATGAGTCCGAATACCAGAACTCTAATGCTCACAGCCTACGATGATGATGAATATATTCTGGCCTTGATGGAAGCCGGCGCTTCCGGTTATCTTCTTAAAACGGCTCATGAAAAGGAGCTGGTAGATTCGATCCGCGGAGTTTATCTGGGAGAACCAGTGCTGCATCCCGCCATCGCCATGAAGATCGCGCGTCTCTGGGCCCAGAGAGGCACCACAAACCAGACGCTTACTTCAGAACAGCTCAGTTCCCGTGAATTAGAGGTGCTGGAACTGGCAGCCAGAGGTTTACGCAACAAAGCGATCGCCGAAAGAATGGGCATCAGTTCCCGGACGGTAGAAGGCCACTTCTACGGGATCTTCACCAAATTGGGTGTCTCCTCCCGTTTGGCAGCTATTCTGGAGGCCATGTCCAGGCATCTGGTATCTACAAACGATGAGAATAAAAGTTGACCAACCAGACTATCCTGACGCAATCGTCTGTCAAGGTTAAGAATGAAAAAATGGTTTGAAAAATCAATACACCGTCTACGTAGATTTTATCCTCCTTTCAGGAACCTGCATTTTTGGACTGTGCAGATTCTGGCCATCCCGATCGCCATCCTCAATCTGATTTTAGCAAACACGGATTATTTCTCTTCAGCGCAAGAATTATATTTTATTCCCATCACGCTGCAGGCTGTGCCGGTGGTATACGCGGCCTTGACTTTCGGATTTGCCGGTTCCGTTGGCACCGCGGGATGGGTTGTCTTTCTGACCATTCCCAATCTGATCTTCAGCCCGTCTGGATTTGCCCGAATTGGAGAAATCCTTCCATTGTTAATTCTAGTCACTCTGGCTATTTTCATCGGACAGAGAGTGGACCGGGAAACCAGTTCCCGGAAAAAGAATGAATCTGCCAAAGCCGCTCTGCTAGCTTCTGAAATCAAGTACCGCGGTTTGTTTGACTTCAGTCCCTTGCCTATCCTCCTTCTGGATAAAAACGACCTGATCCTGGATGCTAACCCCGCGGGAGGCAGGCTCTTGAATAAACCTCCCGAAACTTTAAAGGGAATTCCCGCTCAATCAATCGGGATTAAAGGTGTCGCGAAGCCTCCTTTCAGTTTCGATAACGAAAACTGGTGGGAGGCTGAAATGGTTACCTTTGAGAATGAAAGCACCGGGCCTTTTCTGGAGCCGACTTATTCCAGGGTGAAGGACCTTGAAGGTAATGAGATTACCCAAATTATTCTCCGAGACGTCACTCAAGAGCACCGCCGTCAAGAAGGCCTGAAAGCTTACACGGCCTATATGCTGAGAGCCCAGGAGGAAGAACGTCAGCATATCGCCCGTGAATTACATGATGAGACCATTCAATCGTTAGCCTTGTTAATTCGCCAGTTAGACAGCATTGAAAGTAAAAGCGAAGGCTTTTCTCTGCCCGTATCCGAAGGATTAACCAGGGCCCGGATGATGGCTGAAAAAGCAGTCAGAGAATTACGTGATTTCACCAAAGCTCTCAGACCGCCCATTCTTGACGATCTCGGCGCAGTGGCCTCTATCCGCCGTTTGCTGGTCGATTTCACCGACCGTACCAATGTTAAAGGGCAATTTTTTTTGACGGGCCAGGAGAAACGCTTGTCCAGAGATACCGAAGTGGGTATCTATCGTATCGTTCAGGAAGCTTTATGGAACGTTGAACACCACGCCCGGGCGAATAATGTGGTTGTAAACATCACTTTTTTGGATGATGAGATCGTGCTGAAAGTGACCGATGACGGGATTGGTTTCGATGTACCCGAAACAATCGAATTTAAATCAGTTGCCAGTCGCCTGGGATTAGTCGGAATGCAGGAACGTTCTGAGTTATTCGGAGGTAAGCTGGAAATTAATTCCGGCGCCGGAAAAGGCACCACGGTGATTATCTATATCCCTATTCCGCACAACGATTTAGTCAGTCAATAAAGTTGGGCAGCACAACAGTGTCACCGGAACTCACGGCTTATCTTCATTTTTTCTTTAGTTTCATACCGTAATCATTCTTCAAGTATTTCTACTTGCTTAAAAACAGGTGTTTCAAGCAATTCAATTCAAGTGCTATTCCGGATGTATTACTCAGCCTAAAAATCTAAACTGCAACTATGATGTATCGTATATGAGAGACATATACGTATAACATTCTAACAGGGAGGTGGATGTAATGGTTACCATGACCAAGAATGAACAACTAAAAAGCATATGTTTTCTACAAGGGCTTAGTGATAGTGAAATAGACAAATTGGCTCCTTTGTGCACAGAAGAAACCCTGGCGGCGGGATCATTATGTCAAAATGCCGGCCTGCCGGTAACCCGGGTTAACTTCATTGTTAAAGGGAAAGTGGGAGTAGAATTCCATGTGCCTGGCCTCATCAGCAACGGCAACGATCTGATCCTGTATACACTCGGTGAAGGCGGTGTTTTCGGTTGGACAGCACTGATTAAGGACACGCCCTGGTCGACCATGAGAGTACTTGAACCTACCACTGTGTGGCGGATTGATGCCCAGGCTCTTTTGGACCTTTGTGAAAACGACAACCATATCGGCTATATCCTGATGAAGAATTTGTCCGCTCTGGTGGCCACCAGATTGAGACGCAATAGAACGGCCACTCTCAATGCTATTGCCGCCATTAGATGACAGTGGCAATGCGGTCTGAAATGCCCTGGTAGTTGGCAAATTCAATATGTGTGAGTGAACGGAAAAGATGAATATTTGTGAATTTGCAGGTATCTCTTCGATCATTTGTCCTGACCGGCCAGCACTGGTGTTTGAAAATCAGCGTTATACTTTCGGACAACTGAATGCGCGGATAAATCAGCTAGCTAACGCCCTCTCCCGATCAGGTATCAAAAAGGGCGATCGCCTGGCCATGCTTCAGGTAAACTGCCCCCAGAGCGTGGAAGTTTGCTTCGCGACCGCCAAATTAGGTGCCATTTATTTGCCTTTGAACTATCGCGCAAAGGAAGATGAACTGGAATACATGCTCAATTTTGCTGAAGCCAAAATGCTTTTTGTGGGCGAAAGATACCTCAATCTGGTAGACTCCATCAGAGGTAAGCTGGATTCCGTCAAGAAATTTATTTCCATCGATATCCCTCACTCTGGAATGCTGGACTATGATCGCCTGCTGAATTCAGGCAAACAGGATGAAATCTACACCGAAACTGAGGATGATGATGTTGCCATTTTGATGTATACCGCCGGTACAACCGGTAAACCCAAAGGAGTGATGTTACCCCACAAAAGCTTCTCAGGCTACGTATTGGACAATGTCAGTCCACCGGACATCGAGATCGAAGAGAAGAATATTATTACTGTACCCTTATATCATGTTGCCGGGATGCAAGCTGTTATGTCTGCCGTTTATGGCGCTCGGACGCTGGTGATGCAAAGGCAATTTGAAGCTCAGGCCTGGATGGAATTAGTCCAGAAGGAGAAAGTAAACCGGGCGATGATGGTTCCTACCATGCTTAAACAATTGATGGATCATGCCCATTTTGGCCAGTACGATCTGAGCAGTTTGAAAGTCATTACCTATGGAGCGGCGCCGATGCCGCTTTCTATAATAAAGAAAGCTCTGGAAGTTTTCCCAAATGTAAAATTTATCAATGCCTTCGGTCAGACAGAAACTGCGGCTACTATCACTATGCTCAGTCCTGAAGACCATATTATCACCGGGGACGGTGCGCAGAAAGAAAGAAAATTGAAAAGACTGGCTTCCATTGGCAAACCGCTGGCGGACGTGGAAATGAAGGTTATCGATGTTAACGGGAAAGAACTTCCCTGCGGGGAAATAGGTGAAATCGTCGCCCGGGGACCGCGTATCATGGCCGGGTATTTTAAAGATGATGAAAAAACCGGACAGACTATTGACAAAGATGGATGGATTCATACCCGTGATATGGGATATCAGGACGCGGATCATTATTTTTATTTATCCGGCCGGGCCACAGATTTAATCAAGCGGGGTGGAGAATATATTTCTCCGGATGAACTGGAAAATGTGATAGTCACCCATCCCAAGATCGAAGATGTGGCCGTGATTGGTACCTATGATGAAGAATGGGGAGAATTGCCCAAGGCTATTTGTGTTCTTAAAAAAGGAGAAACCTGCAGCGAACAGGAGATAATGGAATATACCCGGGCCAGACTGGCCAGTTTCAAACGGCCCCGGTCGGTTATATTTGTAAGCAATTTACCGCGTAATCCAATGGGTAAATTGCTAAAAAATGAACTGCGTGAAAAATACGGGAAATAATTTGAGATGATGTGCGGTTCGACTCCTGGGGAGGATCACATGGTTCTCAGAACAAAACTGAAAGCTGATGGTTACCGTCAGGAAATCTTTTTAAGGTGTGGGAACAAAATAATCCTGAGGCCTATTTCCATGCAGGATAAAGATGCCTTGAAATCTTTTTATGGCCGGCTTAGCCATGATACTCGCTTTCTCCGCTACCATTATCACAAAGGCGACCTGAGCGATAATGAATTGACTGACTTTTGTGATATTGATTATGAAAATAACATGGCTTTGGTGGTCGATAGAGGGCTTTGCGCACAGACAGAAATTATCGGGGTTGGTCGTTATTATCGTTTACCCAATCAAAATAAAGCCGAGGTGGCTTTTGTCGTCCAGGATAGTGAACAGGGAAAAGGCATTGGAACTGAGTTGCTCAAGTATTTGGCGTTACAAGCACGGAAATATGATATCAAATATTTTGTCGGTGAAGTTTTGTGGGCTAATAGCATCATGCTGTCTATCTTCAGAGCGGCGGATCCAGCGATGGAGTATACAGCTACAGGAGACAAAAGCTGTATGATCTCCGTTTCGGTATCCGAAGTGATTCATAACAGCCTGTTATTATCGCCCGAATAAAAATTCAAAGTATTGGTGAGAGTTTGGTACCTGCTAAGCGACTGCTGTCTGAAACCAGGGGAGAATACCAGAGAATACCGGGTACATAGCCATGGCTGCTTGCAGAGATAACCGGACAGGTGTAAAAAGGCAGGAGTTAAGAACCGGCGCCCGGCACATATTACTTGACCGGAAAGGGTTCTGAGTCACCCGCGGCGGACCCTGATATCTGCCGCAGTGGTAAAAACTGGATAAAGACCAATTATATGACAGGGGTAACGTTAAAATAATCAAGATTTTTTTGGATGGTTAGACGATTTCCACCGCTTTTTTAACATCTCTGACACGCAACGAGATATAGTTTCATTTACATTAATTTATATTGTGCATTATATAAATATAATATATAATACCCGATACAATGGAATGATCCTGATAGGATAGCTGGTTGAGAGGGGACATTCAGTGAATGAAAATCGCCATTAGTGGAAAGGGCGGAGTAGGCAAGACCTTGCTTAGCGCTCTTTTATGCCGGGCATTCGCTCAAAAAGGGTATTCGGTACTGGCTATTGACGCTGATCCGGATACTAACCTGGCCTCTGCTTTGGGCTATGTTCATCCTGATGAAATTATTCCGATATCTGAAATGAAAGAACTGATTGAAGAAAGGACAGGCACCAAAACGGGTCAATCCGGCTCCTTCTTCAAATTGAATCCCAAAGTAGATGATCTTCCTGAAAAATACGCCCACAAGCTGGATGGCATCCGCTTGATGGTGATGGGCCGGGTAAAACCCGGTGGCAGCGGCTGTTATTGTGGAGAGAACACTTTGCTTCAATCTTTGATGGCCCACTTGTTGGTAGCCAGAAACGAGGTAGTTATTCTGGATATGGCCGCCGGTATTGAGCATCTGGGAAGAGCTACCGCCAAAAGCGTGGACAAACTCATTATCGTGGTAGAACCCGGGAAAAAGAGCGTAGAAACCGCGCTGCGCATAAAACGGCTTGCCAGTGATATAGGTGTTAAGAACTTGGCCGCTGTGGGCAACAAAGTGCGTCAGCCGGCCGATGTCGCTTTTATGCAAAATAGTTTGCCCGGTTTGGATTTTTTAGGATTCATTCCTTACGACACATTGATTATTGACGCGGAAATTTCAAACTCCAGACCGTTGGAAGTGAGTCAACCGGTCGTAGAGGAAGTCCAGAGAATATTCCAAAATTTATTAAAATCCAACAATACAGCGGTTTGACAACAATCAAAAAGGAGGGCATTGATTGAGTTTTTCAATTGCGGTTGCCGGAAAAGGGGGCAGCGGGAAAACCACCATTGCTGCTTTGATTATCCGGGATTTGATAAAAACCGGCCAACAACCGATTTTAGCGGTTGACGCTGACCCCAATGCCAATTTGGGCGAAACCATGGGAATTGAAGTCACCGAAACCGTGGGTTTAATGCTGGACAAGTTTCAAAAAGACAAGATTAATATTCCGGCCGGAATCACGAAGGAAGCTTACCTCGAATTCCAACTGAATAGCTTGATCACGGAGAAAAAAGGGGTTGACCTGATCTCAATGGGACGGGGAGAAGGGCAGGATTGTTATTGTTATCCCAATACTATATTACGGAAATTCATCGACCGCCTTTCTGAGAATTATCGCTTTATCGTCATGGATAATGAAGCTGGAATGGAGCACCTCAGCCGGGGCACCACGCAAGACATTGATGAATTATTAATAGTATCCAATCATTCCGTTAAAGGCGTCCGCACCATCGGTAGAATAAAAGCTCTGATCTCTGAATTGAGATTGAAAATTAAGCATCAATCAGTGGTTATTAACATGGCTCCCGGCAGCCTCGATGCGTCAATTGAGCTGGAACTGGAAAACCTCCGAACCAGGGCGGATTTCGTGATCCCTCAAGACCCGCATATCCATCAGGCCGATTTGGCTCTGAAACCATTACTGGACATGGATGATGATTGTCCTTCCGTTCTGGCGGTCAGAGAGATGATGTCAAAGATGGTTTCATAACCCATAATCAATATTTGAGGCGTTTAACCGCTAAGGAGAGGCCAGTATGAATGAAATTATCAAAACAAAAGCCCCGGGAAGGGATGAGGTTGAAGTTCTGGGAGCTACCTATGAACAAGGCCGGCCCGAAGGAGTGGAGATGGGCAAGTGGAACCAAAAACTGAAAACCCGAGATGATACCATAAAATTTCTACAAACCGGCTTGAGGTATTTCTACGGAGATAAGGAGGGTTTCGGCAGCGAAAAAAGAAAGCACCCGGCATAACCGGCGGATTCAGAACTATGACACACTGAAGATTTGAATTGATCAGGAGGACAGCGTGACGATCAATATTCCCAGGACAATCTATAACGGTAAGGTCAGAGAAATCAGACTCGGCGCCGATAA
>DAOUAU010000399.1:0-6715 GCA_034433195.1 Dehalococcoidales bacterium | reverse complement strand
AATCCGTATAGATAGCTTATAGAACCGCTATAGAAAAAGAGCCGGAGCATATAGCAGATTTGCTGATAATGAGAGCACCCGGTATAAGCGTTTACAGGAAAACTATAAAGCTGTAAAAGCGGGTCTTCAAAAACAACTGCCGAAACGCATAGATCCGGTTAAAAAAGTCACCCGGACAGGCAGAGTTATACAAGTCTTATAAGAAAGATATAATGGAAACTGGGACATACCGGAGGGTTATTGAGAGGTCATTTGCTGCTGGATGGTATTAACCATCTTCTTCAATTCCGTATTGGTTTCGATATTGGCGGCGATTTTATCGTGGGCCTGGCTGACACTGATGGGCTGCCGGCCTCCAAATTCTCGGCCAATGCGTGAGAGTGAAAAGTCGGTCTGTTCACGCATCATGTACATGGCGACCTGACGGGCCAGGGTAGTCTGTTTATCCCGCTTGCTGCTGCGTAAACTAACCGCATCCAGGTTAAAATAACGGGCAACGGTTTCGATCAGTTGTGTCGGAGCCGGTAAAGCGCGCGGTTGTTTCTGAGAAATATCTTCCAAAGCTTCACTGGCCAGTTCGGGAGTAACCGCCGTTCTAAGTAACCTGGCGTAAGCTACTACACGGTTAAGCGAACCTTCCAGTTCACGGATATTCTGTTTGATTTTTTCGGCGATGAATTCAAGCACAGCGGGAGAGAGATTAACGCCCTCTTTGCTGGCTTTATCACTCAAAATAGCCAAACGAGTTTCAAAATCCGGCTGCTGAATACCGGCCGAAAGTCCCCACTCCAAACGCGAGCGCAGGCGTTCTTCAATCAGAGGGATGGAATGCGGGGGGCAGTTGCTGGTAAGCGCAATCTGACGGTCGGCGTGACGTAACTCGTTGAAGATATGGAAGAAACTCTCTTCAGTTTGCTCTTTACCGCTCAGGAACTGGATATCATCAATCAACAGCATCTCAGTGCTGCGGTATTTGTTGCGGAAAACATCCGTCCGGCGTTCGCGTAGAGCGTTCACAAACTCATTGGTGAACTGCTCAGCATTGACGTACAGAACATGCCTGCCGCTGGCCAAGGCGGCGTTACCGATGGCATTCAGCAAGTGCGTTTTTCCCAGACCAATGCCGCCATAGATATACAGCGGATTATAACTGGAAAGGCCAGGTTTTTGTGAAACGCCCTGGGCCGCTGAAAAAGCCAAACGGTTGCAGTTGCTGACCACAAATGTGTCAAAGGTATATTTTGGATTCAGCCGGGTCAGATTGGACGTCACCGTCGCCAAATTGGACGTTGCCGGAATAATCTGTGCCTGAACTGGCTGCTTTACTTCTACAACCGGATGGCCGCTGTCAAGGGAAAAAGTAACTCTGACATCACTCTGAGTAATACCAATTAAGGTTTTCTCTATCAGAGAACGCAGATTCTTATCCAGATACTCGGAGACGAAGGTATTCGGTACTCCCAGTATCAAATGATTATCCTGATAACTTAAGCCTTTGGTTTTTTCGAGCCAGGTCCTGAAATTAGCCCGGCTCACCTGAAGCTGCAATTCGCCCAGCGCTGCATCCCAGATTTCTTGTGCTGTACGGATTCTCAATAGTTAAGCCCCTAAACGCCAAACCTGACACGACCTTAAAAAAGACAAAAAGACAACCTTTATGAAAGACGTATTGTTTGAAAGTATTTTTCACTGAGTGGCAACATGTAGAATACTCCGTGCAGGTGTCCTCTAGCAAGGCTTCCAGTGATGATTTACAGAGGATTTTAGTCCTCTTTGTTGCCATCACTAAGCCTGAAAAACTCTTGTTTTCAGCATTATTGAGGCCTTTAATGCCTTATTTGATTGTTGACAATTAAATCTGATGTTACAATTATGGCAGGAGTAAAGAATTGCGTATAGCGTTTATGGGTTCCCCTCAATTTGCCGTCCCGGTTTTACAGGTATTAGTTTTGAATGGGCACGAAATCGCGGTGGTATACACCCGCCCGGACAAACCGGCCGGCCGTGGACTTGAACCGGCAGCGCCGCCCATAAAAGCGGCGGCTCAGGCCCTGGGGCTGCCGGTAGTGCAGGTCGGAGGGTTTAAATCCCCTGAAGCGGTACGGCAACTGGCCGGTTTTACACCGCAAGCCATAGTGGTGGCTGCTTTTGGGATCATTTTACCCCCAGCGGTGTTGGCGATTGCGCCGTTCGGATGTATTAACATCCATCCTTCTTTACTGCCGCGCTACCGCGGGCCTTCACCGGTCATCGCCACTTTGCTGGCCGGAGATAAGTTTGCCGGTGTCAGCGTCATGCAATTGGATGAAGGAATGGATAGCGGTCCGGTTTTAGCCCGGGCTCAAATACCCGTATTGGATAGTGATGACGCACTCACTCTGACCCCGAAATTGTTTGAAATCGGGGCTAGAATGGTACTGGAGGCGCTGACCACGGTGGAGCATGGTAAAATACGGCCTGAACCCCAGAATACAGCGTTAGCGACCATTACCCGGGAAGTGACCAAAGAAGACGGGAGGATTGACTGGCGGCGCAGCGCGGCGGATATCTGGCGGCAAGTGCGGGCTTATCAACCCTGGCCACAAGCTTACACTATATGGCAGAGCAAACAAATTAAAATCCTGGCCGCTCTGCCTTTAACAGGCCGTCCGGAAAAGGAACCAGGCAGCATCCTGGGTATGTTTGATGATTCAACCTTCAGCGTAGCTACCGGCAGTGGGATATTGGGGATTAAAACCCTTCAGATTGAAGGCAAACGGGCCATGCCGGCCGGGGAGTTCCTGCGCGGTCAACGTGGTTTTATCGGCTCAAAATTCGGCTGATTTATCTCAAGCCGAGAGGAAAGAATAGAAAAACGGCTGATTGACCGGCAGGCGCGAAAAATCGGTCTGGAGGCTGAACTATTGGTCTGGTATGTCAAAGGCTACATTGGTGAATTTGTTTACAGGGAAATAGCACATGCCGGGCCTATCGGCAAGCCGGTGAGAAATCTGGAAACCTCCCAACCTGCCGATCAGAGAAATGAGCACACCAGGCAGATCTCAGAAAGGCGATAGGAGTTATTATTCATCCTGTTTTCTTGCTTAATAACTTAAATCTGTTAGAATAAGGTAAATTATCCAGCTTACACGGAAGGGCATGAACCAGACTCAAAACAAGAACCTGGACAAAAAAGCATTGATGGACCGCCTATGGGTCTCATTAGTGGCCATACCCATTGTGGTGGCCCTGATCTGGTTTGGAGCGCCCTGGTTTACGCTTCTGGCGGTCGCCTGGAGTATGGGAAGCGTTCACGAATTTTATTATCATCTCAAGCACTCCAAAAAACTGTCTCCACTGACCATTTTCGGGATGATCTGGGTTGGATTGTTAGTTGCCAGTCCCCACTTAAAAACCGTTACTCATTTCAAAGATGTTTCTGCTATCACTCTGCTGCTGACCGGAGGCGTAATTATTTCACTGCTGATTATTTTATGGCGGAACGGCAAAGAGAATGCTTTTGCCAACTGGGCCTGGACCGTGTGTGGTGTTTTGTACATTGGCTGGCTGGCCAGTTTTTTGGTTGGTCTCAGAAATATCGAGGATGGCCGTGGCTGGGTTTTTCTGGTGGTTTTATGCACCTTTGCTTCAGATTCTTCGGCCTATTTGGCCGGACGGGCGCTGGGCAAACATAAAATGGCGCCTTTTGTCAGTCCCAAAAAGACCTGGGAGGGGGCGGTTGCCGGTGGCGCCGCGGCGATCATCGCCAGCACCCTGGTAGTATGGTTCTTTAAATTGCCGGTGGACTTCTGGCAGGCCATTATACTGGGGCTGATGATCAGTCTCTTCGGGCAGTTAGGGGACCTGGTCAAATCGCTTTTCAAGCGTAACATGGAAGTCAAGGATTCCGGGCATCTTCTGCCCGGGCATGGGGGGTTCCTTGACCGTATCGACAGTCTGTTGTTTGCCGGGGTGACGGTTTACTTTTTCACCGCCTTCATCAGCGGTTAACGTATGTCCTGAGAACGATGCATACATGACATTCAGCAATCATTAATTGTTTAAGGCACCAAAAACGAGGGTTTTGGGTTTCCTCGTTCATCTGCAGTTCTTGAATCAATATCAGAGGCGGTCTCAGTCATTCGGTTTTCTTCGTATATATGCCCGGATTCTGGCCATCAATTCGGCGTTCGTCCCGCCGTCAGCCAGGAACCCGTCTACATTAAGCGCTCCCAGGCCTTTCCAGTTGACCGGTTTTTCTTGCAATAACAGCGCCACGGGAGTACTGCTCAGAATAGCAGTGTTCCGGCAAACCAACCGGGCATTATCTACCAGATTATCTACAATTACCATATCAAATTGTAGGTGTTCGAGGATTTCGGCAGCCTCGGCGGGATTATGACAACCGGTCACCACAAAATCATCCGGGTCAATTTTGGCGGATAACCGGTGTATCATCATCGGATTCCCGATGGCCAGGATTTTTTGTTTGTTTTTATTCGGCATCATTTTCCAAGTTTACAGGTTGGAGGTTAATAAGGGGTTAAATAACAGGTGGCTGAAGGCGCCAAAAGGTTACAATGTGGTAACTGCAGGGTAACAGGAGGTTACAGTTACCATGCAGAGTGCCTTGGATGGAGCTACTTTTGGCTGACATTGTTCAGATAATGCAGGTCTATGCTGACAATTTGGGTGGCCTGCAAGTCTGGCGCCAGTTCCTGTAAAATATTCCGAACAGTGTCAACGGATGACGGTTTTAGTTCAACCTTTTTTCCGTTGACATAAAGAGAGACCCGCTGGCGGTTAGGCAGAATAAAACGGCTTTCGATGAGGTCAGCCACACCCTTGATATCTTCCGGGCCAAACTGTTGGGCGTCCGTATCCAGAGGTTCGTCGGTCACTACGGCAAACAGGTTGCTGGCTACCTCCAACAGCGGACCGGCTTCTTTTCGATGGATTTCCACCTTGGGCGCATTTCCACGGCTGAAACCTTCAGTCAGAATCAGATCAAATTCGTCTCCGAAATGGCGCACCAACTCTTCAATGGTTAATTCCCGGGGGACAGGTTTGATGACCTGGAAGGAGGTTGTGGAACTAACCAGGGTGGCTGAAGCGCCGGCTTGAGAATGGCGGTAGCTGTCTTTTTTGGGATCATAAAAATCGATACTGTGATGTGAATGCTTGATGGTGGCTACTTTATATCCGCGGCCGCTTAATTCGCGCAACAACTTCTCCAGAAAAGTGGTCTTTCCGGTGCTGGATTTTCCAACAATAGAGACAACTGGGGACATGTCTGATTCCTCCTGAATATTACCTTTCCATAACAATTATAGTATAAAAACGGCTGATCACGAATCACAGGAAAGACGGCCGGTAACCACGGGTTGATAAAAAACGCTTCAACTTTTGAAAAGCCCAATGATCTTTTCAATTGCCCCCAGCATATCCAGGCTGATATAAAAGAGCAACGCTACAAACAGGTAATTCAGCTTTTTCCCCGGTATTTTATGAGCGGCAGCAGCGCCTAACTGGGTCATCAAAATACTGGTAACAGTGAGGGCAATCCATCCCGGCCAGAAGATGTATCCGATGGTATAGGCCGGGATATTGGAAGCCTGTAATCCATGCACGATGTACCCGGCAATGCCCCCAAGGCTGGTGAATAACATCATACCTAAAGAAGTGGCAGCAGCTTCCCGCATGCAGAAACGCAATACCAGTACCAGCGCCGGCACCACCAAAATCCCGCCGCCTATACCCAGCAGTCCCGTAATCAACCCGATCGGCAAGGCCAAACCGAACCACAGCCAGCGGTTCTGCCGGGTGGGTCTTTCAGTATCACTGATTTTCAGGGTCAACATCCGGATGGCGATGAGCAGGGTTAACAGTCCGAAGCCGAATTTGAGGGCTGAACCGGAAATAAAGGAAGCCAGTGTGGCTCCGGCAAAACTGCCAGCGGAGGTGAAAAATCCCATAAAAATGGCTGGTTTCCACTGGATATCGTGATGTTTGTGATGTATCCAGACACCGCTGGCGGCCGTGGGCAAAATTACCGCCAGTGAGGTAGCAAAGGCGATTTTCACAGCTGCGTCCGTGCTCCAACCCAGAGAGGTATACAACCAGATCTGAACCGGGGTCATGATTATACCCCCCCCGATTCCCAGCATGCCGCTGATAGTGCCGACGGCTAATCCGGTGGCCAGCAATATTAAAACAATAAAAGTCATAAAACTAAAAGCTCTGGTAGTTAAACCAATTTTGCTTTTAAAGACTCTAATTTGCTGGTCAGGGTGGCTTCTTTGTCCACCCGGTCATCAATCCGTATAGTAGTTGAGACTCTCAGCGCTCCGGCGTCCAATACCGCCTGATGCATACGGCCGGCCAGGCTTAACAGTTGTTCGACGCTGCCGCGGACGATCGTCCCCATCGAGTGTGTTTCATATTCAATCCCCGGAGTAGCTTGCAGAACTTTAATGGCTTTGGCTACGAAAGAGCTTAAGGAGCTGCCAACTCCGAAAGGGGCTACCGTTATTTCCATCAATGCCATAGAAAAAACCTCCTCGGATTAATCCAAAAAAATTGCTTTGCCGGTATCGTTACCATTATAACGGCAAAGGCCGCCGGAAGCCAGACGCGGCAGGGACCTTCTCCAGAGTTCAAGCACACCATAAAGCCCGGACCGGTGATGGCCGGTGAGGTTTTGTGGTGAAGACAGCGCTGGATTAAATTTTATTAA
>DAOUAU010000398.1:0-7742 GCA_034433195.1 Dehalococcoidales bacterium | reverse complement strand
GGTCCGTCCGAAAAAAGATCGATTACTTCCGAGGTCATCCAATGCTCAAGGTAAAAACCATATGCTCTCTGCAGTTTTTTTATATCCTCGATGTCCTGTAAAACCCTGACTTGACCCTCCAAAGTTTTGATCCTGTCTTCCAATACATCAATGTTCACTGATAACCTCCTTATTAAACCGACCTTATTATGTATTCACATCCCTGGCTTTAGCGGTCTGGCTGCCAGAAGCAACCAGCACTGTTGCGGTATCACTTGACCGCTGCTCTTTGATCCGGTCCTTATAACTCCGCCCGAACATATTGTCTTGTTCCGGTATAATTTCATGAGCAGCTACTTTCCTTTTCTTTTGATATATTTATTTTTTTCGCTGCCCTGGAGCCAAAAAGCTCCAACAACAGCACTGCAAGATTTGGCTTCTTACAACCAAATCAGCCATCTGTCTCGGCTGGCCTATCATCAATAACTATGACTGAAGATCGGTGAGACATCATTGAAAATCAGTATATTATAACTGGGATCGTAAAAACAGAGTAGTAATCCACAATGAGAGATATTATTTCAAATGAAAAGTCCCCCATAACCAGCTACCATGCAAAGCGCCGCGACCTTGTTTATTCCTTTAGGTTGTACTAAAATACGGTAAAATATCGAGTCATCATTTGAAGAAGGAGCTATAAGAAAATGGCTGAGTCTAATTTTGCGAAATTTTTGTTTACGGAACCCAGAGGGGAAATCATTAGAGACGGTAAAACAGACAAAGTATCATATAAAGGCATTTTTGCTACCCCTCAAATGTTAGGTACTGACTGCATGGTGAGGTATTCAATTGTAAAAGATGTCCATGTTAACGAGGCCTTGCCACATGTCCATGATTTTCCCATTATTTTAGGTTTCGTTGGAGCTAATTCGGAGGATGTCTTTGATTTCGATGCTGATATAGAAATGTATTTGGGCGGAGAGAAACTGGAAATTAAGAAAGCCAGTATGATTATGGTTCCCGCTGGAACGGCCCATAATCCGCTCATTTTTAGGAGAGTGGGTAAGCCTTTTGGTTTTCTAGAGGTTATGCTTACCAAGAAATATACGCGCAGAGACGAGGGTGTATGGCCTGACGATAAAGTAATTGATACCACTCTTTAGACCAGACTAAAGGAGCTACTTTAAAACAGCAGCGCCTTTTATTTATGTCTTCTAAAATGCTTAAGCTGAAGACTCAGTGTTATTCCGCACCTGGCCATCTCCCGATGAATGTATTCGTAGTCAGGCCCCTTCCGTGAGTTAGCTTGAATCTGGCTGGGGAAAAGTCTGTTGCACAATTCGCCCTCCGTCAGATCCCGAACCGAATTCCATTCTGCTTTCTGCTCTTGGGCGTGAGACCGAACTCTCACCACTGTGTTTCGTGAGTACTCGCATTTTTTGGCGATTCTCCTCTGGCTGATACCCTGCGCTGAGAGCCGCAGGATTTTTCGGTAACCGGTCATTAATTACCCCCGGTAAAAATATTTATGCCGCCAATTTGCGGCACATCCCGCCATTCTACCGGAGATTTCTACAGGGTGGCTCATCCTCCCAGAGGGTGGTTCTCACCTTCCGGATCAATGGCTCTCAAACGGCGAAATATTCAGAGGTTTGGTTATTGCATAACTAATAGGCCAAAACTGCATACAAAAATCTCCATTTTTGCAGCACTAATTCCCCATTAATGCAAATCAAAAATGAAATCACTGGAAAAAGAAGATGGTAACTGAAGCAGAACGCAAAGCTCTTGACTAATATCTCGGACGCAGATACCCCGTAACTGCAGCCGGCTACCATTAAGTCCGGGAGTCCGCATTTATAAAAACTACAATTGAGAACCCAACCTTAAAAGACTAAATAGTATCCTTAAAATCTCTGGGACACTATATGATAGAAGTCAGAAGACCAGTTTGTTAACTGTGAAAAATAATTCTTGGCTAAATTTCCTTTTCATTCACTGATAGCATAATTCAGAGCCCATGAGTACTTATAGCCACAAATAATAACCTCTGTCTGCTACTTTCAGCTTTGGTTTGGAAAGCGAGCGTATTAAGGATGTTTTCAGACAGATGCTTGGATAATAGCATCTTTAACATATTTAGTCGTGCCAGAGAATGCGAGAAACAAAATTGGTCGGTCAGCCCTCGTTACCCTTAGCGGACAGTGTCGCACTCCTTTGGGGGCGAAGATAAGACAGCTTTTCGTGAGCAGGTATTTTTCGTCTTCCAGCCAGAATTCTACTTCTCCGCCCAGGTCATGGGGGTTCTGAGGGTCGGATCCAATAAAGCCGATGATTTCATCAAAATCATGCACGTGAGAAGGCGAGCCTTCTTTCTCTGTAGGTTTCCAGTACCAGGATAGGATAACACTGGAAGCATTTTCCATAATCTCGTCTTCCAGCCATAGAATGCGTGTAGCCCTTTTATTATATTCCTCCTGCCTTGCCTGAACGTTCGCCGGAATTTTCAAATCGGTCAAAATATACTTTTCATATTTTCGCTCGGTCATTTTTACGCTCCTGGCTTTTTACAATATTCTTCTAACACTATGGAAACTTTTATCAGATTGAAACAGTTTCTGAAGAATTGCCAAATCTCTTTAAAAAATACGGTACCAGCCTGAGCTCTATCTGCTTTTACTACAACCACTCCATAATTTTGTACATATTCTCATAAGCTTGCCCGAAGTTGGCGTTATTGCTGGCATATTTATATTTAAGATTGGTCATATTCCTGACAAATCCGGCCTTGTCCTGGCTTTTCACCATTTCCGCCCATTTCTGAGCATTCATCTGAAAAAGCTCCTCCATCTCCTGCACATACGGCAGCTTCATTTGCAGCGTGGCATACAGTTCCGGATCTTCAGAAACCACGCTCTCTACCAGGGTGGTTAAAACCCGGTATGTGCTGCCGCCGATGGCCTTGAATTGCTGCAAATTGCCAATATTCATCAGCGTGTCCGCCGCCACAATGGAAATAAAATGTGACAGCCCCAGTACCACGGACATCATTTCATCATGTTTTTGCGGGCTCATCAGGGTCACGCGCGCGCCATGATGCTGCAAAAATTTGAGCACCTTTTCGGCCAGCATTTTTTCTTTTTCGGTAGTGGGGGTTAAAACGAAGTTCTGACTGGCCAGGCTCTTCGCCCCGGGGCCAAAGAGAGGATGGCTACCCAGAATGTTGGCCTGTGGCAGATAGCGTTGCATAATCTCCACCGGCGCTTCTTTGATGGAAGTGATATCAATCACAATTTGATCCGGAGTTACAAAGGGTGCTATTTCCTTGACGGCCTCTTCAAATCCATCAATATTTACTGATAATATGACCGCGTCCGCGGCTTTGACGGCCTCGGCGCTGCTGGCGATAGTGACTTTCATTTCTTGCTGCAGCGCCTGCAGTGCCTCCCGGTTGCGGTCAGCCAATATCACTTCGTACTCGTCTTGCTGCAGCAGTCCGGCCAGCCAGTGCCCCATTCTGCCAGCCCCGCCAATAATCGCTATTTTCATTTCAGCATTTCCCGCTTTATACCATTTACCAGATGGTTCACTCTCAGATTTCCCAGACATGGGAACATCGTATTCGGGTATTTACCCCGTAAACTTCGGGTATGACCCCAATATTTTGACAAAAACGGTGTATTCTTCCAGTTGTTGCAAACCCTCTTTAATGCCGGGGTCTTCGCAGTGTCCTTCAATATCAACATAAAAATTGTATTCCCAGGCTTTCTGGCGGGTCGGACGGGACTCTATTTTGGTCAAGTTGACTTTCCGCACCGCCAGACTCTTCAGAGCATCATATAGAGCTCCCGGAGTATGTTTCACCGAAAATACCAGCGATGTCTTGTCCTTCCCGCACGGTTGGGCATCCTGGCGCGCAAGCACAAAAAAACGCGTGAAGTTGTTGGTATTATCCTCAATTCCGCGCGCCAGGATTTTCATACCATAAATCTCTGCCGCCCGCGAACTGGCAATAGCGGCAATATCCTTGCGTCCGCTATCCTTGACCATTTTCACGCTGCCGGCGGTATCATATGCCGGATTGGATTTCCATCCCATCTTGCGTAAAAAGGTCTTACACTGACCCAGCGCCTGGGTGTGTGAAAATACCTCTTTGATCGAATCGATGCTGGCTTCCGGATGACTGATCAAACAATGCACAATGCGTATCTGGGTTTCTCCGCCCACTTTCAGACTGGAATCCAGCAGTAAGTCGTAAGTACGCGGGACACTTCCTTCCAGTGAATTCTCCACCGGTACCAAACCATATTGAACATCCCTTGTTTCTGTTGCCTGAAAAACGTCCTCCAAACTTTCATACGGTTTCAAACGGGCCTCAGCCCCAAAATATTGATAGGCGGCTTCTTCGCTGTAAGCCCCCAATTCACCCTGGAAGGCCACCGTCACACCCTGGATCTCTTTGCTGGCAATGAATATTCTTTGATATATTTTTTCAATCTCTTCAGAATTCAAGCCTTGTTCTTTTGCCAGCCTGATGACGGCCGCCATCACTGCGTTTTCGCGGGCTTTGTCTTCTATCGGCTTGCCCAAATCCAGCTTTTCTTTGCCAATCTGACGGCTTAATCGCATCCTTTCTGCGATTGTTCTGACAATTTGAATGTCCAGATTATCAATTTGTTTTCTCAGATCATCCAGATTCATTGAATTATCCTTTTTAGTATTCCTGCCCTTAATGCGCAATCACACAAGATGACTGCTGTCGCCGCTTCCACCACTACGGCGGCCCTTGGCACGATGCAGATGTCATGCCGCCCGCTGATTTTTAACTCACTGCTTTTCAGTTCCAGTAAATTAACTGTAGCCTGCGGTAAAGAGATTGAAGGAGTAGGCTTGACCGCTACTCTGGCTACCACCGGCATGCCATTGCTGATGCCTCCCAGAATCCCTCCGGCATTATTGGTCTCGGCCTCAATTCTGCTATCCCTGATCACAAAAGCGTCATTATTCTCTGAACCTTTTTTCCCGGCGGCTGCAAAACCGGAGCCGAATTCCACTCCCTTGACCGCCGGAATGGCCAGGTAAGCCCTGGCTAACTGGCCTTCCAGAGTGTCAAAATAAGGTTCACCCAGTCCCGCCGGAACGTTCAAGGCCAAACACTCTACAATACCCCCCAAACTATCTCCGGCTTTAGTGACTTCGTCTATCAAAGCCTGCATCTCCTTGGCCGCCTGGATATCAGCGCAGCGCAGCGGGTTTTTATTCACGTTGCGGCGTATCATTTGCGGGTCATTAACGGAAGATTGTACTCCGGCTATTTGCCGCGTGTGTGCCAAAATTTCTACTCCCAATATATCCAGCAGTCTAGCCGCCACCGCTCCGGCCATCACCAGCGCCACTGTCACACGCCCGGAGAATATTCCTCCACCGCGGTAGTCATTAAATCCACCGTATTTCACCCAAGCCGGATAATCAGCATGCCCCGGACGAGGAGTAAACCGCATTTTTTCATAACTTTTTGAATCTATATCCTGATTGCGCACCAGCATGGTCAAACCGGCTCCGGTGGTACGTCCGTTAAAAACTCCGGAGAGTATTTCCACTTCGTCCGCTTCCTGCCGGGCAGTCTGACCGGCCGCCATTTGTGGTTTGCGCCTGTCCACCGCTTTTTGAATGTCCTCCCGGCTGATTTCCAGACCCGCCGGGCAACCGTCAATCATCACTCCAATGGCATTGCCATGGCTTTCTCCAAATACTGTGATGCGGAACACCTCTCCCAGGCTATTGCTCATTTACCTGCACTCCTAAACTGCGTAAAGCCGACCAGTATTGCGGAAAGGTTTTAGAAACACACTCCGCCCCCTGTATGCTAATCCCTCCAAACGCCGCTCCCAGCAAACTGAAGGCCATCGCGATGCGGTGGTCATCATGCGAATCTATGACTGCCGGTTTTATCTTGCCCCCGCGGATGGTCAACTTGTCATCCTCCACCACCACCGACACGCCGCATTTCTCCAATTCCTGACTGACCGCCTGCACCCGGTCAGACTCTTTCAGCCGGGCTCTGCGGATACCGCTCAATTGACTTTCTCCGTCCGCCGCGGCGGCCAGTACAGCCACAGTGGGAAGCAAATCGATACATTCATTCAGATTAGCTTTGATAGCTTTGAGATTGTTCTTTTTAACTCCCACCTCATCCATTCCAACACTCACCATGGACCCCAATTGCCTCAGTATGTTCACCATTTCCTTATCACCCTGTAAACTGAATGGATTGAGATTTTTGACCCTGGTTTCACCGCACAGAGCACCCAAAGCTAACAGATAGGAGGCTGATGACCAATCACCCTCCACATTATAGGTAGCCGCTTGATAGCGCTGGGGAGCGATTTCAAATTCCATCAACTCATCACCGGCATTTACCTTGATTCCAAACCTGGACAGGCATTCCAGAGTCATGGAAACATAGTGTTCGGATTCAAGAGGGGTGGTAAGCCATACCAGGGCCTGCTTATCCGCGAGTGGGGCAATCAACAGCAAGGCTGAGACATATTGAGAACTGATATTACCGGGCAGTTCTGTCACACCGCCTTTAAAACCACTGCCGGAGACCACTACCGGCGCTGTTTCTCCCTGGCAAGAAATATCCACTCCCCATTTCCGTAAGGCCTCTACCAGTGTTTTGACCGGCCTTTTTCCCAGAGATGCGCCGGTTGTCAGGCGGCATACTCCCGGCACCAGCGCCCCTATGGCGCTCATAAATCGCAGGGTAGCTGCCGAATCTCCGCAAAACATATCGGATTGCGGAGCTTTAAACTGCCCGCCGCAGATCGTCCATCTATCCCGCCCTGGTTGGATATCCACGCCAATCTGTTTCAAGACCCGCACAGCCGCCTCAGTATCATCTGAAATCAGCGGCCTGACCAGTTCGCTCTGCCCATTGGTTAGCGCGGCGCACATCAGTCCGCGAATGGTGTAGCTCTTGGAGGAAGGAGCGCTGATGGTGCCTGAAATCTCGCTTTTACTGATTTTTATCTGCATAATCTTTGAGCTTTAACAAAATTTGTTCCGCCACTTCTTTGACACTGGCTTTCGAAGTATCCACTTCCATGTCAGCCGCCCGCTGATAATACGGTTTGCGGTAGCTTAATAACTCGCGCACATCAGAGATGCCGCTTGTCCGGTTGATCAAGGGCCGAACCCCGCCGTCTGACCGGGTCCTCTTCAGAATTACTCCGGGAGATGCCGTCAGCCAGACTATCAGCGAATCCAGTTTCAACCTATCGATGTTGATTTTATTCAAGACCACTCCGCCACCGCAGGCAATAACCTGGTTGGTTCCCAGGGCGATCTGCTTAACCGCTTCAATCTCCATCTCACGAAAAATAATTTCTCCATCTTGAAAAATTTGTGGTATGCTTTTTCCGGCCATTTTAACAATATATGCATCCACCTCAACCAGGTTTTTTTTCAACCTTTGGGCCAGTTCCTGTCCAACCGCGCTTTTACCCACGCCCATAAACCCCACCAGCGCAATATTGCTTTTCTTTAATTTCAGATTCACCTTCTTCATTTTGATGCCACCCTCCGCTTCTTCAGCGTTGTACCGAAGGTAGTATTTATCACACTAATCTCATCGCCTCCAGCGCAGCCTTTCTCATTGCCTCCAGCGGCGCTTTACAGCCGGTCCACAGCTCAAAAGCAGCCGCCCCCTGATGCACCAGCATTTCCAGCCCGCCTATGGTTTTTGCCCCCTCTGCTTCAGC
>DAOUAU010000397.1:0-4870 GCA_034433195.1 Dehalococcoidales bacterium | reverse complement strand
TTCAGGGCATCCTCATTCTTGGCCAATCTGTCTTTAGTTAGTTTGATCGCTTCTTCTTCTTTCAGGTCGGCTAGTAACGTCGCTAATTTTTCTGCCATTTGTCGCTCCTTTTACTTATATTAATAGTAAATCCAGTCTAATCAATTTTTAGATATTATACCAATTCTTTTTAAAAATGTCTTGATCTATATCAGCTTATTTGACAGCAGCTTTTGCTTCTTCAGCGGCCGCAGAACGGATCCGGTATGCCTCAATATAGCGCCGCGCCCGCTTATCTTTACCTAATAGTACATCTATTCCCAGGATATTGGCTCTGACTTTCGCGGTATCAACTACCGGACAAGTCACACCAGCCTTAATCATCAAGGCCAGATAGGCTACGTTGATTAAAGCCCGGTCCGGCATCCCGAATGAAATGTTTGATGCTCCAAGAGTCATGTTAACACCAAATTTGGCACGCACAGCGCTGATAGTATCAAAACCAGTGATAGCTGACATCGGATCAGCACCAATGGCCAGAGCCAAACAATCCACCACGATATCAGAAGCGGGAATGCCAACCTGAGCAGCGCGATTGATTATCTTCTCGGCAATATCAACACGGGTTTTTGAATCTTTGGGAATACCATTGTCATCCTGGGTTAAGGCCACTACTGCGGCACCGTATTCTTTAATGATTGGCAGCACTCTGGCCAAAGATCGCTCTTCACCGCTGACCGAGTTGACCAAAGCTTTGCCTTTATACAATTTCAAAGCTGCTTTCAGAGCATCCGGATTGGCGCTATCGATACAGATGGGGGTATCCGTTACTTCCATAACCGCCTGAACTGCTTTGGGTAAAAGCGGAGTTTCATCCAAACCAAATACAGTGACATTGACATCCAGAATATCAGCGCCGGCTTTCACCTGCTCTATAGCTTCCTTTCTGACGATGTCCATATTGCCGATTTTTAATGACTCGGCTAGCTTTTTCTTACCGGCGGGATTAATGCGTTCACCGATCAATACGGTGGGACGTTCGTAGCTGATAATAACTTCTCTGGTGGCGCTGGTAATTTTAGTTTCCATCTGTTGTTCTCCTTAAATACGCTTCTAAATCTCGTGTCTGGATTATTTCACACCATCAATACGGGAACCTATATATTATGTTAAAATGGGCAGTGATCGTCAATGTATTTAAAAACCTTCTTAGCCCGGTTGACGAATACGTTGATATATTTTAGCATAATAAGCAGGGCACATGTCAATTATTTATACTATTTCTCAAATAATATTATACACTCATTCTCATTTCAACCGTAAATGTGAAACGCTATAGATTGAATTTTTTAGACTGGAGTATCATTCAATGCAAAACTTGAAGTTGCCCCAAACAGCCTGGTTCAACCCAAAAGAACTGGATCTGTCAATGCCGGATAGCTGGAAGATCCAATACTGTTATATGAAAGGTTCTCAAAGAGCGGCAATCAATGATCAAACCATCCTGGATTCTTTAAGAAATCCGTTGAGTGGACCACCTTTGGCGGCTTTAGCCCTGGGGAAAAAAGAAGTAGTTATAGTTTTTGATGATCTGACCCGGGTTACGCGGACCGCCCTGATCGTACCTCACGTCCTGAATGAATTGAAACAGGCCGGTATTGCAGAACGGAATATTCGTTTTATCTGTGGAACAGGTTTGCATGGTGTCATGAACCGCTCTCATTTTGTTAAAAAACTGGGCGAAGAGATCGTCAGCCGCTATGCTGTCTACAGTCATAATCCATTTGGTAATTGCCGGCTGGTAGGCACCACCAAAACCTTCCAGACTCCGGTTTATGTCAACGAAGAATACCTGAAATGTGATTTGAAAATAGTCATTGGAGGCTGTTCACCGCATGCTGGCGCCGGTTTTGGAGGCAGTGGGAAGTTGATTCTGCCGGGGTTGGCCGGCTTTGAAACCATCAATCATCACCATACGCTGGGCGGGGCCCGCATGGATGCTGCTCCTTCCGAAAAACCAACTCAAGGTATGGGAATAGTAGAACATAACCGTTTCAGACAAAACATCGATGAGGGGGCTGAACTGGCCGGAATAGACTTCCTGATCAATGTCACTACCAACTTATGGGGAGATTCGGTAGCCATTTTCTGCGGTGAGTGGAGAACCGCTTACGCCGCTGCCCTTAAAGATGGCATGGAGAACTACCGCACACCTAAAGCGACGGGATTTGATCTGGTCATTGCCAACTGTTATGCCAAAGCCAGTGAATCCATGATTGGTCTTTCCGCGGCTATTCCCCTGGTCAGCAGACGCGGGGGAGATATCGTTATCATCACGAACACTCCGGAAGGTCAGGTAACCCATTACATCGGAGGAATTTTCGGAAAGACGACCTTTGCCGTGCATTATACCCCATGTGAAATACCGGATCACGTCAATCATTTGATCATATATAATGAATATCCTCATCCAGGCAGCACCTGGTTCAAAGAAAACAGTAAAATAATTAATCTTAGCCGGTGGGATGAAGCGCTGTCCGTTCTGCAAACCAGTCAACGCCCGGATGCTTCAGCGGCTATCATTCCGGAAGCCACCAATCAGTATTTTGATTGGTACCAGTAAAAATCCGGTTCATAGTGGTGTACCCCCCGTAGTTGAGCTGTTGGATTTTTAACTGTCCTGTCGGTCCGCCCTGGCATATTTTTTTATTAGCTGATATGAGATATACTGAGACCATTATCCTGAATTGTTGAAAAATGGGAGGAATGCCATGATTACAGAAGCCGAATTAGCCAAATTATCTTATGCTGAAGCGCCTAAAATGATAACCAGGGTGCCCGGTCCAAAAGTTCAAAAACTGATGATCGAATCAGCCAGATATGAAGCCCTTACCCGCGGCGGCGGCAACGCTCCTATGATCATGGAAGAAGGCAAAGGGGCGACCGTAAAAGACGCTGATGGTAATGTCTTTATTGATATGGCAGCCGGTGTAGCTGTCAACGCGGTAGGACGGGGCCATCCCAAAGTCCTGGAAGCCATCCGCAAACAAAGCGGGGTTATCATGCATACAACGGATATTACCAACCCCAAAAGGATCGAGCTGGCTAAAAAGATGTCTGCGATCATGCCGGAAGGTTTGACAGGCAATTGCCATAGTGCTTTCACGCAAAGCGGCAGCGGTGCGGTAGAAACTGCCATCAAGTTTGCCCGGAATCATACCGGACGGTCTCAGGTCATCGCCTTCCACGGGGCCTATCACGGCGTGTGGATGGGATCAGCAGCTTTAACCACCGGTTACCGCTACCGCCACGGCTGGGGACCCATGATGCCCGGAGTAATCCATCTGGCCTATGGTTATTGTTACCGCTGCGCCTTCAACATGACTTATCCGAACTGTGATATGCAATGCGCAAAAAATGTGGATTATGTTTTAAATACCCCTTATACCGCCGCTGATGATGTGGCCGCAATCATCATCGAATCGCAGCAGGGTGAGGGTGGGTATGTTGCTCCTCCGCCGGAGTTTTTTCAAATGATCAAGCAGGCTGCCCAGCGGTACGGAGCCCTTTATATCGCTGATGAAGTGCAATCCGGCGCTGGACGCACCGGCAAGATGTGGGCTATTGAGCATGCCGGAGTGGCACCGGACATGCTGACCTGGGGTAAAGGTATGGGTGGTGATATACCGATGGCCGGCGTAACGTTTAGTTCCGATATCAATTCATCCCTGGTTGAAGGGTCTCAACCCGGAACATTTGCCGGTAATGCCCTGGCCTGCGCGGTATGTTTGACCAATATTGATTTGATAACTGATCCTGAAACGGATTTGATGGGAAGAGCCGCCAAACTGGGCGCTGAAATCAAGGGGATTTTCCAGGATGCGGCTAGAAATATTACCACAATCGGGGATGTGCGCGGTCGCGGGCTGATGATTGGCGTAGAACTGGTCTCAGACAAAAAATCCAAAGAGCCTCTCTCTCCGGAAAAAAGCGCTGAAATCGCCGGAAAGCTCTTAAACAGCGGAGTGATTATGACTCCCTGCGGCCGTTACGGGAACGTCTTTCGCTTCATGCCGCCTCTGACCGTTCCCAGAGACATGGCCGTTAAAGCCACAGAAATCATGATTGATATTTTGAAGACTTATAATTAGATACTTGAATTTTCCTGGTTTTATTAAGGAGTGAATCAGATGCCCATGTCCGCAGATTACCAGGCGAGATTATTTCCCCGCCTGCCCGAAATCATCAAATTTTTCGGTACACCTTTTCATATCCTGGATGAAAAAGGCATTTTAGAAACCGGTGAAGGTCTGAAAAAAACCTTTAAAGATATTTATGGCTTTCAAGAGTATTATGCGGTTAAAGCCTTGCCCACGCCCACCATTTTAAGATTAATGCAAAAAATGGGCTTTGGACTGGATTGCAGTTCGGCTTCAGAACTAATATTAGGCCGTCAATTGGGATTCCGCGGCGAACAAATCATGTTTTCTTCAAATGACACCTCGCAATCTTTAATGGATTTGTCAATGCGGGACGGCGGCTGTATTCTAAATTTGGATGACATCACGATGATTGAAATGCCAAAACCGTTTCCGGAATTGATTTGCTTCAGATATAATCCCGGAGAGAGACGCACCGGCAACTCCATCATCGGAATTCCGGTGGAAGCCAAATACGGCGTGCGGCACGATCAAATATTGGAAGCTTACCGGAGAGCAATTGAACGCGGCGCCCGCCGTTTCGGCCTGCACACTATGGTGATTTCGAACGAACGCAACTATCAATATATGGTAGAGACGGTGAAAATGCTGCTGGGCATCATGGAAATGGTCTCAAACGGGCTAAAAATCAAATTCGAATTTTTTAATATCAGCGGCGGAGTTGGAATTCC
>DAOUAU010000396.1:0-1544 GCA_034433195.1 Dehalococcoidales bacterium | reverse complement strand
TTCAGGGCATCCTCATTCTTGGCCAATCTGTCTTTAGTTAGTTTGATCGCTTCTTCTTCTTTCAGGTCGGCTAGTAACGTCGCTAATTTTTCTGCCATTTGTCGCTCCTTTTATTTATATTAACGGTAAATCCAGTCTAACCAATTTTTAGATATTATACCAATTCTTTTTTAAAATGTCTTGATCGATATTAATATTCGCCTGCCGGGACATCCAAATCCTTATTATGCAGGTATTATACTACTTCTTTACTTTTACTACTAATGTTGTTTTAATCGAAGGATGGAAAGGGAAGCAGATCGGTAAAAGTAAAGAATATTGAGCGCTGAGTTGACGGAGTTGAAATGAACGGTGAGACTATCGCTATCATTATTTTGGGAATCGCCGTGGTGATTTTAATAGTGATGCTGTTAACGCGCCGCGGACAGGATTATTCGCAATCCTTCGCCCTGTTGCAGCATAGAATCGGCCAGATTGAAATCCAGGTAAAAAGCAGCCTGGATGAAAGCCATCAATCAGTTAACACCAGGTTCGAAGATTCCTTGAAAGTTATCGGGGATATTAAAAAAACCATCGGCAGTATGGAGGCCGCCAACAAACAGATGCTGGAGATTGGTCAAAACATCGCCAGCCTGCAAGACCTGCTGCGGCCGCCTCAGATACGGGGCGGACTGGGTGAGATGACGCTCAATAATATACTGAGTGAACTGCTGCCCAGACAGAATTTTGAGGAGCAATACCGTTTCCATAACGGGGTCATCGTAGACGCCATCATCCGCGTGGGAAACCGGATAGTGCCGATCGACTCCAAGTTTCCGCTGGAGAGCTTTGAAAGGTATATCTCCTGCACGGAAGACAAGGCCAAAACTGCCAATCTGAAAGATTTTTGCCGCAGTGTGAAATCCAAAATCGATGATATCTCGGCCAAGTACATATTGGAAGATGAGGCTACTTTTGATTTCGCCCTGATGTTTATCCCCTCCGAAAATGTTTATTATCAGACCATTCTGAAGAACGAGATGGAAGTGGATGGAAAAAGCATCGCCGAATATGCACTGGGCAAGCGGGTGGTGATTGTTTCACCCAACAGTATTTACGCTTATTTGAGAGTAATCCACATCGGTTTGCGGGGTATGCAAGTTGAAAGCAACGTCCGCAAAATCATGGATGATTACAGCCGGCTGTCAGCCGAGCTGGAGAAGTTTGAAAAACAGTTCGCCACCCTGGGGTCCCATATCAATCGCGCTCAATCAACCTTTGGCGGCGCGGCCCGCCAGCTGGAGACCGTCTCCTCCAAACTGGCCCTGGCAGGGCAAACACGGGTGGAGGAAATTGAAAACACAAAAAATCCTGAGCTTTAATCTGTAAACGCCACTAAAATTCGAACCACATACAGGGGCGCTAGGTGAAAGCGCCGGCTTTCCCGAAATCTCTTTTCAGCCAGGATGGGGCATCAAGGCTGCCTCACCGTCTTGACTTTCCTGCATATGACGCGCAGGATTTGGAAACAGGTTAAAGTAGAAGCCTCTTTTTTGAACCTCCTG
>DAOUAU010000395.1:0-13441 GCA_034433195.1 Dehalococcoidales bacterium | reverse complement strand
GCCGCATGCGCCCCCTGACCTACACTCGGCCAAAAGTAATGTTACCGCTCGCCGGTAAGCCCATACTGGAGCATCTGTTAATAGAAATGCGGCAGGCCGGGATTAACGATTTTATCCTGGTGGTGGGTTACCATGACGAGCAAATCCGGGATTATTTTGCGGACGGCAGTAATTGGAACGTATCGATCCAGTATTCCAATCAGAGGAAACAGCTTGGCACGGCGGATGCTGTCAGAATGGTCCAGGGATTTGTCGAAGGCAAATTCCTGGTAGCCAATGGCGATATCATTATTGACCGGCAAGATATTATCAAACTGATTGAGCATCCCGGAAATGCCATGAGTGTTATCGAGTTATCGGATGTATCCGGGCTGGGTGTGGTTGAGATTAAGGAAGGAACAGTTACTCGTATCCATGAGAAGTCCGCTAATCCACCCGGGCATCTTGCCAATGCCGGACTTTATTCATTTACTCCTGCAATATTTGACGCCATTGACCAAACTCCCAGGTCATTGAGGGGAGAATATGAGCTTACAGACTCCATCAAACTCTTGATTGATGGCGGCCAACCGGTGAAATATACCACCATTAGCCGGTGGTTTGATTTGAGCTATCCCTGGCACTTGCTTAATGCCAACGAGAAAATAATGGCAACCATGGAACCCCAATGTACTGGTGAAATAGAGCCTTACGCAGTGTTAAAAGGCGCAATCTCGGTGGGGAATGGGACCATTATCCGTTCTGGCGCTTATATCATTGGCCCGGTTACGATTGGTCAAAACTGCGATATCGGTCCGCATTGTTATATCCGTCCCTGTACGGCTATAGGAGATAACTGCCATATCGGAGCCGGAGTGGAAGTGAAGAATTCAATTGTAATGTCCGGGACAAAAATCCCTCATCTGAGTTATGTTGGCGATAGTATTATAGGCCAAAATTGTAATCTGGGGGCCGGTACGAAAATCGCCAATCTGAAATTGGATAAAAAGAATATTGTGATCTCGGGTATTGATACCGGGAGACGCAAAATGGGAGCGGTCATCGGGGATAAGGTGGAAATAGGGATTAATGCTTCCATTAACGTTGGCGCTATGATTGGAAATAATTGCTTGATTGGGCCGGGTGCTCTGGTAAAAGGCATTGTTGAGCCGCGTACCAAAGTATTTTAACCGGAGCACGGATATTGTCAGGCTGGGAAACCAATCGCAAATTATAGTAGAATGGAAATGGTTTTAAATACTCTGGTTGATTGATATTTCTGGTGAATTTGCACTAAAGCTATGAAACAGGCGGAATAAAAATGAAACAGGCGGTAATTCTGGCTGCGGGCGAAGGGAGGAGGCTGAAGCCTTTTACGGTCAACAAACCCAAGGTTATGCTTTCTATTGCCGGAAAACCGATTCTTCACTATGTTATCGAATCCTTAATCGCTAATGGCATTCGTGATATCGTGATTGTTGTGGGTTATCAGAAAGAAAAGGTTTTTGATTACGTCGGTGATGGCAAACAATTCGGTGCCAACATTACCTTCGTCACTCAAAATAAACAACTGGGAACTGCCCAGGCGCTTAATATGGCCAAAGAAGCTCTGGAAGATGAGTTTTTGGTTTTGAATGGAAACCGGTTAATCAGTCCGGATACCATCTCCCGGTTTGTTCGCGAGAGCCCGCCGGCAATATTGATAAAAAAAGTTGATGATGCTTCGCGTTATGGCGTAATCAGATTCAATAATGGTCTGTTATCCCGAATAATCGAGAAGCCGGATTCAATTGAAAGTGATTTTGTCAGCACCGGGATTTATGCTTTTCCAAAATATATATTTAAGTACATTGAAGACGAGTTCAAGATTCCTGATGCTGTCAACAAGATGTTATTGGACGGGGTATTGATAAATGCTTTTGAGACTGAAGGCACATGGCTGGATGTGGTATACCCCTGGGATATCATCAACCTGAATGCGATTATCTTGCGCACATTGCCGTTCAGTCAAAGCGGCAATATAGAGACCGGAGTGCAATTGAAAGGAAAAGTCAATATTGGGCAGGATACTGTTATCCGCTCCAACTCATATATTGTTGGTCCGGTGACCATCGGTAAAGGCTGTGAGATTGGTCCTAATGTATGTATTTTCCCATCTACCAGCGTTGGTGATAACGTTGTGATTTCTCCTTTTACGGAATTAAGGAGTTGCGTGATTGGAGATGATGTCAGAGTTGCTTCAGGCTCTTCTCTTGAAGATTCAGTGATTGATTCCGGATGCAATATCGGGGCCAATTTTGTTGTTCGCAGTGAAGACGCGGAAGTAAAAGTGGATGACGAGCACTATGTGGTAAAAACCGGAGCGATGGTGGGCAGTTCTTGTCAGATAGGCAATCTGGTAACCGTTCGGGCAGGAACGATCATTGGCAACAATACTCAAATCAACAGCTTGAAAATCATCAGTGGAAATATACCGGAACGGAGTTTGGTAGTTTAATTATGTGCGGAATTGTTGGTTATACAGGTTGGCGGCCGGCACAGCCGATATTATTGAATAATCTGGCTAAACTGGAATACCGTGGTTATGATTCCTGCGGGATAGCTCTGAGAGGTTCCAATCTGAGTATTGTCAAAGATGCTGTCCGGGTAGCAGACTTGTCCAAATCCGTCTCGCCCAATCCTTCTACCACTGGGATCGGTCATACGCGTTGGGCTACTCATGGTCCACCCTGTAAAATTAATTCTCATCCGCATCCGGACTGTACCGGACGTATCGCCGTGGTCCATAATGGTGTAATCAGCAATTACCAGGTTTTACGCAGACAACTGACAGCCGAAGGCCATAATTTTCTATCCGAGACTGACACCGAAGTTATCGCCCATCTGGTGGAAAAATATTTTAAAGGTAACCTGGAAGAAGCGGTATATTCGGCCTTGAAATTTATCGAAGGTTCCTATGCCATTGTGGTGATGTCTGAAGAGGATCCAGGACTGGTATTTGCCCGCAAAGATAGTCCCATGATCATTGGAATCGGTGACAAAGAATATTTTATTGCTTCGGATGTGCCAGCAATATTGGAATATACCGACCGGGTTATCTATCTGGAAGATGGTGATGCCGGAAAACTTACAACAGAGAGTCTTAATATTACCAACAAGGGGCAAACTGTTAAAAGAGAAGCTCAAAAGATACTCTGGACGGCTGATCAAGCCAAAAAAGGCGGCTACGAGCATTTTATGCTCAAAGAAATCCATGAACAGCCGCGTGTAATCAGGGAAACCATTTCGGAGTATTTGGCCGGACAGAAAAACGGGACGAACATCAATGACGTATTTGGGCAAGCCAGGAGCGTTTTGATGACCGCCTGCGGAACATCCTATCATGCCGGTTTGATAGGAAAATATATATTTGAAAAACTGCTGGATATCTCTGTCAGACTGGAAATCGCTTCGGAACTTAACTATTTCTCCAAAACTCCATTTTACCCGCTGACCATTGGTATTACTCAATCCGGTGAAACAGCCGACACCCTGAAGGCGATGCGGCGTTTTAAAGAAGCCAAGTCAAAAGTGCTGGCGATCACTAATGTCGTGGGCAGTACCGCCAGTAAAATATCTGACTATGTTACTTATACCAGAGCTGGACCTGAGATGAGTGTGGCCGCGACCAAGAGTTTTACCGCTCAATTAGTAGCTTTGTACTGGTTGGCTTTGTCACAGCAATTGGATTCATCGAAGATTGAAGATTTGCTCCTGGATTTCAGGCAATTGCCCAACAAAGTGCAACAGGTGCTTGATCTGAAGGACATTGTGATCCGCAGCGCCAATAAAATAGCGGAGTACGAAAATGTTTTCTTTGTGGGACGGGGGTTGAATTATCCGGTGGCCATGGAAGGAGCATTAAAACTCAAGGAGATATCCTATATTCATGCTGAAGCCTATGCTGCCGGTGAGATAAAACATGGACCGTTTTCTTTGCTCAGTCCCAATACTCCGGTGATCGCGATAGTGGCACAGGATAATTGTCATGATGCGATGCTGACCAGTATTAAAGAAATCAGAGCGCGAGGTTCGCCGGTTTTTGCTATTGTGGAAGATAGTGATGACGATATTATTGATCTGGCGGACTATTTGATACCGGTACCTTCAACCCGTGATATCTTTTCGCCCTTTATTACCACGGTGGTGATGCAGATGCTGGCCTATTTTGCCGCCAGGAAGCGAAATTGTTCAATAGATTTTCCCCGCAATCTGGCTAAAAGCGTTACAGTGGAATAAACTGCCCTCGCCGGTCAGGGGTCATCTCCAACGAACCGGCTGATGAACATCCGGCGGTATGGCTCTTTGACCGCTTCGAACAGGACAGACTAAGCTTTTAACCGCAATGGCAAAGTCATGATCCAGTCCAACCCAATTCCGTGAGAGTCAGGCGGTAGAGATGGATATAACAATATTCCGGTGCGCTATACCCATTGATTAAAGAGAGGGTAAAAAGAAAGCCTCTTCCAAACTTGGAAGAGGCTTTCTTTTTATTTACTTTTTACTTTTAGTCTCAATCAAGCCGTAGTCGCCGTCCTTGCGGCGGTAAAGAAGATTGATCTGATTATTATCCTGGTTGTAAAACAGAAAGAAATCGTGTGACAGCAACATCATTTGATCAGCAGCTTCTTCCAAAGACATCGGCTTAATATCGAACTTTTTCGTTTTGACAATTCTGGGCCCGTCTGGTTCAACGGCAGCTTTTTCTTCTAGAGCTACTTCGGATTCAACTGACGCAGTCCGGATGGAAGAAGCTTTTCGCTTATTGGCATAATATAGTTTACCCCGATAATGTTCGATCTGGCGGTTAAGCACTTCAGCCGCCTTATCAATTGCCGTGCGCATATCCGGCCCTCTTTCTTCAGCGCGCAGAAGAGTGCCGTGATTATTGATTGTGACCTGAATAACGGACCGCTGTTCAGCGGAACGGGTTTTTTCTTCACTGATGACCACTTCAAAAGCCAAAATTTTATCCAGGTATTTATCTACTTTACCCAATTTTTTGGTGATGTAGTTACGAACTTTTGGTAAAACATCCAGGTTTTTTCCAGTAATTTGAATCTCCATTTTTTACCTCCTTAGAATCATTATATTTCTCTAGCCAGAACCAGACCATAGATGGAGCCGCTTCCGGCCGTTTTTAAGGCATTGGCGCAGGCATCCAGGGTGGCGCCGGAAGTGGCCACATCATCAATTAAAAGAACTGCCTGGCCGGGTTTTGAAAACTGAACGCAGCTGAAAGCCCCCTTCGCATTGGTCCGCCTTTCGGCCACAGAGTGAGTACGCGCTTGCGGCAAGACATATTTGACCCGCTTCAATTCACCTTCAATCAGGGGCAGATTCATCAATTTACTGACCGCTTTTGCCAGCAAGGCCGATTGATTATAACCCCTCTCTCTCAAACGGCGAAGGTGCAGGGGTACAGGAACGACAACATCCACCGGCAGAGGCGAACGCCGTAAGTAGTCTTTCAGGATCACTGCCAAAGGCTGAGCCAGACTGCGCAGGTTCTTATATTTGAACTGGTGGATAATCTGCCGGGTCAACCCTTCAAAGCGTAAAGGTGAACGGATGCATTCGATGCTGGCTGACCAAACGGTACAGGTGGGACAAAGAATTTCACTGGATTGGGGCCGGCCGCAGCGCGGGCAGATTGGATCAACAATCGGAGTAAGATGGCGCCGGCAGGCAGGACAAATCAAATTGCCTTCTTTTCCACATCCCAGACATTTGTGTGGAAATAAAAAGTCAAGTGCTACCCCGGTGAGTTTAGCTAATAGAGGGAGCACTTATCCCCACCTTCCAGATTATTTGTTAGTCAGACTGGTGGTATTATTAGTGGACTCGTACTGAATGCGCTCCACTATTGATTGGTTCATATATATAGACGTCACCATTGCGGATTTTAAGATTAAAACCACATTCAGGATTGGTGCACACCCAGGCTTTGTATTGAATTGCGGCTCCCTGGCTGCCAAAATCAGAAAGCGGGACTAAATCCCCGGTTTTACATTTTTGGCATTTAGGAAAAATGTTGGATGTTTCCAAAGAATCCACCTCCCTACCTGTTATGTTGAAGTTGAATGCAGTATACAACAAAAATTGATGATAAACAATAGCCCTCCCGGCTCAATAAATTGGAACTGCGTTTAAACGGGTGTATACCGGGCCGCCGGGCAAAAGCTGACTCTGCATCAGACTCAACGCGTTAACTGAAGCAGTCAAACCGGATTCCAGACTAATGGCCTGGATTGATTTGCTGATGTGTTGTTTATCTGCCGAAGTGGCTGTTTCACGCAGGCGTCCCAGTGTCAGGTGAGCCGCAAAGGGGCGTTTTTCTGGCAGAAAGCCAAGCCTGGTCAGGTTGGAATCAAGGTTCTTTTGAAGACTGAGAAGGATCTCCAGATCACCTTTCAAACCCACCCAGATCACCTGGGCGCGGTTGATATCAGGAAAGGCGCCCACAGTGCCGAGTTGAAGCTGAAAAAGCCGGACTGTTTGGGCGGTGCGTTCCATCGCTGCGATGATAGTATTGATTTGAGCCGAATTGACATTGCCCAGAAATTTCAAGGTCAGATGAATGTTGGCCGGATCAACCCATTTAACCGTATTGGAGCCAGGTTGTTTGAGCCTGTTCTGTACGTTCTTCAAGGTGTTCTTTACCTCAGAAGGCATCTCAACGCAGATAAAAGCCCGGATTTGGTTCATCTTCTCTGAGTTCTCCAGGTTTCTGATATAGCTAAACTCCCAGTAATCTCTGAGCGTTTAATCCCAAAATTTGTTGCCGGACGGTCTGGCTTAATTCCAATCTCTGGATTTCATTCAGCAGACGTCGAGGTTTGAGAAGGGGGTAATCGCTGCCGAAAAGGATGTGGTCGGCCCCCACCAGAGCGGCAGTCTGATAATAGATCTGGGGTTGGTATAAATAGGGTGAAGCCGCACTGTCAAAATAGGTATTATGCAGCGTTTTACCAACTTCAGGCATCAGAGAATAAAAGGGTAACCCGCCGCCCCAGTGCGCACAGACCAGCTTTAATTCCGGAAAGGCGGCGATGAAAGGAAAAAGAATCTGCGGTGTGATATCTCCTTTGCCCGGATACAGATGTCCCAATGGTTCTGAGGAGTGGGTGCAGACTATCATGTTATATGATATCAGAGTATGTATGATGGGTTTAAGACTGTCAGGATTACCTAATATCCTGGATGAAGGGCGTAATTCGCCGATGCCCTTAAGCCCATTTTTGAAGCAGTATTCAATCTCCGGAATAGCGCTTTGGGGTGAATCCAGACAAATCATGCCAAATCCGCTCAATTGCGCTGGATATTTTTTTACCGATGCGATAATATATTCGTTAGTTTGATGACATATCGACGGATCGCTCCATTGGAAATTCTGGACTACAGAACGATCAATATTTTGCTCAGCCATGTTTTTAAGTAAATCCTCAGCAGAAGCCATAATGGACTGGCGGTTAGAGTACATTGATCGAAACACGGGATCAAGCTCAAGGTATTTTTCCCGGTTGTTAATCATCTCCGGTGGGAAGATATGGGTGTGAAAATCTATTATCATGGTTCGTATTATAACAGAGGAGAGTATTTTGTTCTAAAGCCGGGTAAAAAACCGGCTCCCGGATGCGCGGCTATCGTTTAATATCAAGCCGGGGAGTAAATTGCGGAATCGGCGTATACTGACCGCCGGATTTAGTTGACGAAAATGGTCGTAATGAATATAATTGACGTCATTATTGAGAATCTTCAAAACGTCTGGTGATTATTTGAAAATCGGAGCCGTTGCATAATAAGTTTACATTTATATCCTTGTAGATGTTTGATTTTGAGACAAGTCTCACATATAATCAAGTAGGGTAAAAAAGAAATGCATATTGTATGTTGTATTAAACAGGTTCCTGATACTACTCAGGTTAAAATTGATCCAGCCACTAATACCTTGATCCGGGCGGGTGTGGAGTCCATTGTCAATCCATATGATCTGGTGGGAGTGGAAGCTGCGGTCAAGCTGGCTGAAAATTATGGCGGAAAGGTTTCAGTGATCACCATGGGAATTCCTGCCGCCGAAGTCCAGTTACGTGACTGTCTGGCTGTGGGAGCCAATCAGGCGGTATTGCTGTCAGACCGCGCTTTAGCCGGTGCGGATACGCTGGCTACCAGCTATGCGCTCTGTGCTGCCATTGACAAGTTAAGCGCGGAAGACCCGGTTCAAATTGTGATTTGCGGAAAACAGGCCATTGATTGTGATACCGCTCAGGTCGGTCCGGGCATCGCCACTCGGCTGGGATTCACACAGTTGACTTATGTCTCCAGAATTATATCCCTGGATGTTAACCAGGGTCTGATCACCGTGCGCCGGGAAATAGAAGGTGGAAGCCAGATTGTTGAAGCTAAACTGCCGGTCTTGCTGACGGTTGAACTGGAGATGGGAGCCCCCCGTTACGCCACTTTACCGGCTTTGATGAAAGCGCTTCGCCAGGAGATTAAAACCTGGGGAGCCAGGGACATCGGCGCGGCTCCCGAAATGCTGGGTTTAAAAGGTTCTCCAACCTCAGTACGCACCATATTTGCTCCTCCCCCACGTAAAGGCGGACCGGTTTTTGACACCGCCGGAGGAGTCGAGCAGTCAACCGGGGCTCTTTTAGATACTCTTTTTGAAAAGGAATCCGCTATTCTGGCGGAAGTAATTAATACAGACGGTAAGGTATAAAATGCCTAAGAACAGCAAAGGTCGTGAAGTAGCTGAAATCATAATTAAAAAGTGTACCGGATGCCAGGCTTGCCTGGGGGAATGTCCGGCAGAAGCAATTGACATAGTGGATGGTGTGGCGTTTATCAATGCTGAAAAATGCATTGGTTGTGGGAAATGTCTGCCGGTTTGTCCGGCTGACTCCATCCTGTTTGAAAAACCCGTTAAAAAGAAGGCTCCTGCCGCGCCTGCGGCCAAAACCGCTGGAGGGATTGCTGATTATAAAGGTGTGGCGGTCTATATTGAGACTCGCGGCAAGGTGGCGGCTGATGTTTCCTGGGAACTGGTCGGCAAGGCTCGTGAGTTAGCTGCCAAACTGAATACTTCAGTATACGGTTTCTTGCTGGGTATGGGCGTTTCCAAAATTGCCCAGGAAGCCATCTCATATGGTTGTGACCGTGTGTATGTGATGGAACATCCGGTGCTGAAAACTTATTTTTCCAAAGTATATGGCAATGCCCTGACTGACCTTACCAATGAAGTCAAGCCTGAAATTATATTGATTGGTGCGACTTCACTGGGCCGGGACCTTTCCAGCGTAGTGGCGACTCAGTTGAAAACCGGACTGACGGCGGATTGCACCGGACTGGATATTGATGCGGCCGAGAAGCTGCTGCTGATGACCCGTCCGACCTTCGGCGGCAATATCATGGCCACCATTTTGTGCCGCAATTACCGGCCTCAAATGAGCACTGTGCGTCCCAAAGTAATGAAAATGCCCAAACCGGATGCCGGGCGTAAGGGCGAAATTATTTCCATCCCATTCAGCGGATATGATGAAGCCGTTCCGCGTATCATCGAAACTGTTATGTTGGATGCTGCCAGTACCATCGATATCACTCATTCCCAGGTGCTGGTGGTCCTCGGCAAAGGCGCCTGTGACAGCAAAGCTTTTCCCATGTTTGAAGAACTGGCCAGCCTGTTAAGCGGTACCATTGCCTGCTCCAGGCCGTTGATTGAATCCGGATTGTTACCTTATGCCAGACAGGTTGGACAAACCGGAAAGACGGTGGCTCCCAAGCTGTATATAGGAATTGGCGTCTCAGGAGCGGTACAGCACCTGGTGGGTATGCAGGGTTCCGAGAAGGTGATTGCCATTAATTCCGACCGCAACGCGGCCATGGTTCAGATTGCGGATTATTCCATCATTGGTGAATATCAAAAAATTGTGCCTGAGCTGATCCAGGGTTTGAAAGCCAGAGCCGCTAATCTCAAGACCCAAGGGGCGAAATAATGAACGAGTCTTTCGATGTTATAATTGTGGGCGCGGGTCCGGCCGGTATCTCTGCGGCTTGCATTTTGGCTGATGCCGGATTTAAAACTGTGGTTATCGAAAGGGGCGAATACCCCGGTGCCAAAAATATGTCCGGAGGTGTCCTATACGGACATAATCTGGCTCAGATTTTGCCTGATTTCGCACAAAGAGGTTGCCCCATTGAACGTAACATTATTGAGTCGCGGATTTGGTATTTATCTAAAGAAGCGGGTTTTAGCATCGGTTACCGTGACGCCATTTTTGCTGCTGAAAGAAAATATAATGTTTTTACCGTGGGACGGGCCAAATTTGACCGCTGGTTTGCTGAGCAAGCTAAAAAGAAAGGCGCTTTGATCATTCCCGGCACGGTAGTTCTGGACCTCATCAAGGATGCCAGTGGTCAGGTGACCGGCGTCATTACCAACCGCCAGGATGGTGAGATTCGGGCTAAAGTAGTGCTGCTGGCAGATGGTGTGAACTCACCCCTGGCAGCCAGGAGCGGGTTCCGAAAGGAAGTGCATCCTGAGCATATCGCACTGGCGGTTAAAGAAACCATTGAAATCGCCCCTGAAATCATTGAGCAGCGCTTTGGTGTTTCACCGACCGATGGGGTTACCACTGAAGTTCTGGGAGAGATGTCCGGTGGTATGGACGGCGTGGCCATTGTGTACACCAACAAAGGGTCTATCTCAATTTCGGTGGGCGCCAATCTGTCTCAATTTGCCAAATCCAAAATTAAACCTTATGAGCTTTTGGAAGCATACAAACAGCATCCCATGGTGGCTCCTTTGATTGCCGGAGGCAAATCCATCGAATACACGGCGCACTGGCTGTCTGAAGGGGGCTACACCACCATTCCGCAGTTGGCAGGAGATGGTTTCCTGATTGCTGGAGATTCAGCCATGTTATTCAATGCACTGCACCGCGAAGGCAGCAATCTGGCCATGGCTTCTGCCCAGATGGCCGCCGAGGCGATAAAAACAGCCTTCAGAATCAATGATTTTTCCAAAGAAGGACTGAATTCCTACATCAAGAAGATGAACGAGTCTTTTGTTCTGAAAGATATGAAGAAGTATCAGGGATTCGGCAGCTTCCTGTTCAGCAATAAACAAATATTTAACGAAATACCGCAGGTTGCTCAATTTGCCGGCCGTGAAATGTTGACTGTTAACGGTGTAGGCAAGAAACAAAAACAGAAACTGATAATGGATGTTATCAAGCAAAAAATCGGGTTAATCAATATGGCTAAACTGGGCTTGAGAGGCTTAAAGGCTGTCAGATAAGATAGACCTGATTTTTATTTACAGGCAGCATTATTGTAACAGCTTTCAATCTGGAACTTATAAAAGGAAAATCAAATGGGCGTAAAAATTGAAGATAAATTGTTTCTGGACCGTTTTAAAGTGGATGAGGAAAGCCATCTAAAAATTATTGATGGCGGTGTCTGCAAGAACTGTAAAGACCAACCCTGTACATATTTCTGTCCGGCTTATGTGTACAGGCTGGAGGGTGATCGGATCGCGGTTAATCATGAAGGCTGCCTGGAATGCGGTTCCTGCCGGGTCGGTTGTCCCTTTTTGAATATTGAATGGAAATTTCCTAAAGGCGGATACGGCATCAGCCATAAATTCGGCTAGGCTTGATATCAAGTTTATTAAAAAGGAGAGTCTGGATTCCAGGCTCTTCTTTTTTTGTGACTGGGGCATTTCAGAAAAAGTCCTGGACTATCATTGGGTTATGCACCGGGGTCGATGAGATCAATCCTTTAAGACGCGAGGTATCAGAATAGCATCTCCGCCTAATTCTGAGACGGCAGCGGTGGTTCTGAAGGAGATTGAGGATCTTCCACCTTTTCAGTTGCCGGCTGGTGTCCGGCGGAGGACGGTGGTTCAGCCTGAGATAAGTGAGGCGCAGGGTGTTGAATAGCATCCAATCCAACTTCCGCAGCGGCAACGGCGCCTGGAGATCCCGGAATAAGGATGACCCGTTTTTTAGGAAAGCGTATGTTGATACCGAGATGATAGAATTCAAATAGAAAAGCGGCAAAAAAACCGATCATGATGACAACCAGGATGATCTTAATAACGCTATCCATAGCGGTATTTTCCAGGTTGAAAGGATAAAGCCGGTATAGAAAGTAAAAAGCGTTCACACCTGCGGCATCGATCAGTGTTTGAATCAAAAAAAAGAACCAGGCCGGTCGATAAAGAATCAGCATGAAATTACCAATAATGGCTAATCCGAAGATTATGTTGAATGACCACAGACTGGAGATCAGGTTAGCCTCATTAATCTGTGTGATGCCCATATAGCGCAGATTATTGACCACATATAAAAGTATGATGCTAACCGCCAGACTAGCGAAAAAGGAGCCTTTGCCGGGGATTTTGGGGGTTGTAATCAAGTGGTGTACCAGTTTTTTTATCATTTTAATTACCGTGTGGGCGGACAATGATGTCATGCTGTTTAAGACAGATAGTTTTTTAGGCTTTATTTTTCAATGACAGAGGTCAATGATTTCCCTTCGATGTTTGGCAGCGATAGGGCCGCCTTGTAGTTTTCGATATAATCAAGGCTGGCATTCAGTTCCACATCCGTCATCATTTGCGCCACTGAGCGGGAATCATCCAGTAATTCGTTAGAGAAGGTGACTAACCTGGCGCCGCTTAAAGAGCCATTGCCGATCAAGGCAAACCTTTCTCTGGGGACGTCCGGCAGAAGTCCGATGGTGATGGCTTTCTCTATATCCAGATAACTGCCCAGACATCCGGCAAGAATGATCAGTTCAAAATCCCTGGGCACAAGATTTACGCTGCGGCCCAGAGTACAAATAGCAGCATAGATGGCCGCCTTGGTTTGAATCACATTTTCGATATCTTTTTCAGTAATCACTATATCTTCTGCGGTGGCTGATTCAGCCGCGTTGACCAGGATGTATTGATAGCCGTCCTTAGTCTTCCGAATATTTGGAGATTGTATACCCGCATCAAATTTGCCATTTTTCCCGATGATTCCGGCTGAGAAGAAAGCTGCTGTGGCGCTGATTAACCCGGCGCCGCAGATTCCTTTGGGTTTAGAATCACCAATGGTTTTCACAACTGGTTTTAAATTGGAATCCATATTGACATCGCGGATAGCGCCCGGCATGGCTGACATACCGTTTTTTATGCCGATTCCTTCAAAAAATGGACGGGCATAACAGGCCGCTGAAACCATCCATTCAGAATTGCCGATCACTATCTCGCTGCTGGTCCCTATATCGGCATACAGGGTTATTTTCTTGCGCTGCTGGACACCGGACGCCACGATCCCGGCTGTCACGTCTCCTCCCACAAAACTGGAAACATTCGGGAAAGAAAACATATAAACATGCTCAGGAACATTGATGCCCAATTGAGAGGCTTTGA
>DAOUAU010000394.1:0-4495 GCA_034433195.1 Dehalococcoidales bacterium | reverse complement strand
GTTTCAGACGCTGCCGGAAAAACCGCCACCGCCACTATAAGTTCTGTCAGTTTGCTTTCGGTTACTCCCACCAGTGGAGCGGTTGGCAGTAAAGCGGAGTTGACGGGAATTGGCTTCAAGAGTAACGCTAACGTTTTTATTACTTTTAACGGCAAGTTGATCAACACCAACCCAGCCATCCTCACTGATGCTTTGGGTAATTTTAAAACCACCTTTACTATTCCCGAGGCGGCATCAGCAATTCATACCATCGTGGCTTCTGATGGCACCGGTACCGCCTCCACCAAATTATCCACCTTTCCAATTGCCGCACCTATCAGTATCAATACAGGGATGGTTGGTTCTGACATTCCCATATCTGGAAGCGGCTTCAACGCATCATCTGCCATTACAATAAAATTTGATAGCTTTTCCATAGGAACTGCCAAAGCAGATGAGAACGGTTCTTTTTCATATGCTTTGAAAATCCCTTCCACTACTGTCGGTGATCATGAAGTGATAGCTACTGATGGCGTCAACCAGATATCTTTCAAGGTTAGAGTTACCCCCACTCCCCGCCCTGCCCCGGAGGTTGTAGCACCTGGGGTTACCACCGGATACATCGGAACTGACATCAAGCTCTCTGGCACATATTTCACAGCAGGAGCCACTCTGTCCGTATTATTTGATAATGCGGTTATCGCCAGCGTTCCCATTGATAATAACGGCAGCTTTTCAACTTCGGTAAAAATTCCCACCGCAAAAAGCGGAAACCATACCATCACCGTTACTGATGGAACAACCACCAAAACATATAATTTCACCATTGACGCGTCAGTTCCTAAAGCTCCGGAAGCGAATTCTCCGACCGAAGGTATCAGACTGATGCAACCCGTGACATTCCAATGGAGCCAGGTCAGTTCGCAAAACGGCCCGGTGACTTATCAATTCCAGCTTTCTCAGGATCCTGGCTTTGCCTCTGTCATCATCGATAGAAAAACTTTAAGCGCACCTGCTTTGACTTTGGCTGACCAGGAAAAACTGGAGTCTGTCAAGAAGACCAATCCTTATTATTGGAGAGTCAGAGCCACGGATGCCGCCGGAGATACGGGAGACTGGTCAATCGCTTCTGCTTTTACAGTCGGCACCGTAGTTCCTTCATGGTTAACCTACTTAATGATTGGAATAGGTGGTTTGCTGTTGTTTGGAATCGGATTCCTGGCCGGCCGTAAAACGCTGGGATTCGGAATCAACCGTTAATTAATACCCGAGGATCAGGCAAAAATAGATGGAGTGATGACTCCATCTATTTTTGTGTCCATAACTCTTGAAATCTGTATTATCCATGGCAAAAATGCTTTATTCCAAGATGTTACCGTCTGGCTTCCGCGCCTTCTCTTTGCCCTTGCCAATGTTGCCGTTTTTTTGATTTCACTGTAAACTAAACAATTAGAGCATGATTGATAATGCTGTTAATGAATACCCGCCTGAGGCGGTACGAGGAGTTTAACTTTCCGTGAACATTGAAGAAGTAACCAGGAACACCAAAATTCTGATTGACAACACTCCCATGTCAGTTGAAACTGTAGAATTCGTCAAACCTGGAAAAGGCCGCGCTATTTATAAATTCAGATTGCGCAACCTCTTTTCAGGCAACGTTCTGGATATCACTTACCATTCTGGTGAAAAGGTAGAAGAGACCACCGTCACCATGCATGAAATGCAGTTCTTGTATAAAGAGAGTGACAGCTATATTTTTATGGACAACTCCTCTTTTGAACAAATGCCTATGACTGAAACCCAGGTGGGCAAGCAGGGTGGCTATTTAAAAGAAGGCACTCCGGTAGTAGTAATGATGTGGGGAGACCGCCCCATCGATCTGCAGCTCCCCAAAATTGTGGAACTAAAAGTGATTGAAACTTCTGCCTCCTTGAAAGGCGCCACTATTACCGCCCAGATGAAAGAGGGTAAACTGGAAACGGGTATAACCGTGGGTGTTCCGGCTTTCATCAAAGAAGGCGATGTCATCAGAGTAGATACCCGCAATGGCGCGTATATTGAGCGTGTAGGCTCTAAATAAATGGCTCTGGACGATTCCAGACGTTTGATTGATATTAAAAACAAGCTCGAATGCCGGGCCAGGGTGATGACCGGCATTCGGGCTTTCTTTCTAGAACAGGGCTTCCTGGAAATTGATACTCCACTGCGTGTGCCGGCTATCGCTCCGGAACAATTCATTTTACCTTACACTTCAGAAGGGTGGTTCTTGTCTACCTCACCCGAACTCCAGATGAAACGCTTGCTGGCAGCGGGCTATGAACGGATTTTTCAAATCGCGCATTGCTTTCGCCGGGATGAAAAGGGCAGGCACCATAATCCGGAGTTCACCATGCTGGAATGGTACCGGGCCTCCGCCAACTACCACCAGATAATTTCTGATATTGAAAACCTGGTAATTTTTTTGGCAGCGCAACTGGGACACGGCACCCGGCTGGAGTATCAGGGTCAAAGCATTGATTTAAGCCTACCCTGGCCGTGTATCACAGTACGGGAAGCATATGCCCGGTGGGCAAACTGGGACCCTTTTGACAATTTTGATGGTCAGAGATTTGATGATGACATGGTTATCAAGGTAATTCCAAACTTTCCGGCTAACCGCCCGATGGTGATTATGGATTACCCCCATCAATGTGCCGCCCTGGCGCGCCTCAAGCCCGGCCAGACCGCTGCCGCCGAAAGAGCTGAGGTTTTTGTGGCTGGATTGGAAATCGCTAACGCCTACAGCGAATTGAACGATCCGGTAGAACAGCGCCGGCGCTTCAGAGAGGAAATGGATATCATGCAAAAGGCCGGAAAACCCTGCATTTGGCCGGAGAAATTCATTGACGCGCTTCCAGCCATGCCGGATTGCGGCGGTATCGCCGTGGGTGTAGACCGACTGGTAATGCTGCTGTGTAATGCCGCATCAATCGATGAAGTAATCGCCTTCCCTGCGGATTTACTGTAATTTCCGTTGTTCTGCCAAAATCATTAATCACCAGTCCGACCGGGCTGTAAGAGAACACTGATAATTACTGGTTATTCGCTGTTTTCTTTTTCAAACCATTTGCGGTAGTGAGTTTGCGCGTACTTGTCCGAAACCCGTCCGTCCAGCATGGAGCGAAAAGATTCTTTGAAGCCTGGATGAAAGACTCCCAGATAAATATGCAGCAAAAAGAAGATGAAGACCGCAATAAAAGCCATGGCATGGATCGATAAAGCCCACTGATATACCGGCAGAGGAATTACAAATTTAAAAAACCACAATGGTATACCGGTGAGTGCCAGCACCACTCCGGTAACTATCATTACCACTTCCCAGGCCCGCTGGCCGGGATTTATCCAGCCCTGCGGCGGCATCTTGTCTTGCGGTCCGCCAAAATAATACGATGGAGCAGCCTTCAGCCATTGAATATCAGACTTTTTCCATTGAAACAAGCCCTTAATGAATTCAACAACCTGTTTGGGCCAGATTAAATAGTATATCAGCGGAAGACCCACAAATAAAACTGCCGCCGCCCGGTGTACCATGCCGGTCACCTGCAGCGCGCCGGTGGGGTCCTGCAGTAAAAAGCGGACCAGCCCGGTAAAGAGCAAGAGCACGAAAGACAGAGCGTGTAACCAGTGAAGTATGCGGCTGCGCCGGCGGTATCTTACCATTTTTCGTTCATGCATCACATTCTACCTTTGTTTCTTAAGCCTGGCCCGCACTATCCAGTAATTCACCAAAAGCCCGCCTGCACCCAGAACCATCAAGACTATTCCCACATACCGTATTGCGCTGTATACAACGGTGGCTGATGCCAATCCACTGCTGCCAGTATGACAGATAGAACAATCAGCGCCACTGTGAACATCATGTAGTTGAACAGCGCTTTGATAACGCGGCACGCTGTGGCACCGGGCACATACCGCGGCGTCTACCGGGCCGGCATTAACTTGAGATTGACTGATCGAGCTGATACCGTGACAAGCTGAACATTCCAGAAAACGGTGGTTGGCATGAGCCTGGTTTTTGCCCGGTACAGGGGGTGCGGAATGGCATTGAGCGCAGGTCGATTTGATCTCAGTCATTTGCTCAATGCCTGGTTGAACCGGATCGATAGAATAAGCGGCGGTGACAATGCCGCCCAGGACAATTATCACCACCAGGGCAACTACAATCCGCATAATATGGCCTCTGAACCACGTTTACCCGGGCTTGTTCAGTCACATCTTAACTTATCCCTGGCTGGAGTACAATGGATGCAACAAAAAGGACAAATATTTCATCCGTTAATTAAAGGGGGAGCAAATCCGGTTTGCTCCCCCTGATGAACCTTCCGCCAAAACGCTCAATTATTCGCTGATCGTGATACTCCTGATCACCGGATAGGTGACCGGTTTGCTCATTTCACGACCGTTTGAGACTACCTGCACTGAAGCTATCTTCTGGACAATATCCATACCCTCTACAATCTTGCCGAATTGGGTATAA
>DAOUAU010000393.1:0-6394 GCA_034433195.1 Dehalococcoidales bacterium | reverse complement strand
CGCTTTGAAATCGCGATACGGACCTTCTTGTCCAAAACCCGAAATGGAGGCCATGATAATACCTGGATTAACCTCACTTAACGAAGGGTAACCAAGGTGGAGTTTGTCCAGATAACCAGGCTGGAATGACTCAATCACCACATCGGCGGTTTTTACCAATTTTTTAAAGATGGCCTGACCTTCAGTTGTTTCAATATCCAGAGTGATGCTTTTTTTATTGGCATTAAAGGCGAACCATGTCAGGTTTTGTTCGGGATCACCGCTATCATGATAGAAAGGCCCTTTTAAACGGGATGGGTCTCCGCCTGGTTTTTCGACCTTGATAACTTCAGCTCCAAAATCACTAAGCGCCCGGCCGCAGAGAAAACCTTTTTCATCGGTCAGGTCCAGGATACGGTAGCAACTTAGCATGACAACCTCCTACTTAGAAGTAAAACCCAATATCGGATTCTGCCATTCGAATAAAACAAATTTCTAAAATACCAGAGTTCTGAAACCCGCCCCGCCGCCATCATTACCGGCAACTAGCTCAAAGAAAAACGGTTGTTATCCTGAGCTTTTTTAAGCCACAAGACAGCTATCAAGCTAACTCCCTGGCATGGAATGAACTTCAGACTTTTGTTAAGGTTGTTTTCTGAATACAGTAAGCTACGAGGGTGATACAGACGTCCTTAAACAACGATAATGGAGAGTGATTATCATCACTGAGCCAATTAAAAATTAGCATAGAGCGTTTGGGATGTCAAATGAATTGAGCCTTCAGTCAGCATTTCGAGAAAATGCATGCTATATTCAATGGAGCAGTGCCGGACATGGGGGATGAATGTGGAAGTATAGAATATCATCAGGAAGAGTAGTGTAGCGGATAGAGACTAACTTTCCGTTATCCGTGTTGCACCACAGTGGTGAGGCGTCTGACAATCAATGCCGCAGGTGTGAATCAAAATGTGAGGCTTTTGTTAGGTGTGTTCAGGTTTTGTTACTTAATCGTGAAGACGAAATAGTAATCTAACAGAACCAGAGTATCAACAATGGAAATTGAAGTACGGATTACGTTGGCCCGATTAATGCCGGTATGCCGGATCACCAAATATGAAAGATGCTGGGCGCCGGAGCCTATAATGAACAAGGAATGGCAATGTTGAGAAGGTCATTCAACAGGGGTGAGGGTAAACGTGTTAGCTAATTTAATGGCTTCGGCCATAACCTTTAAAAAAGGCACGTTTGAAAAGCTGTCATTTGTGATTTTGAATATTCTGGATTTGATTTTGACGGTTTTTGCGTTATCACAGGGAGCACATGAGTTAAATCCATTGATGCGAAGCGTGGTCAATTCGCCTGTACAATTATATACTGTCAAATTGCTATTGCCTTTGTTTCTGGCCTGGTTGCTGCCTGGCAAATTGCTGTGGCCATCTATCGCGCTGCTGACTTTTGTGGTAGGATGGAATATCCGTGAACTGGTATTGTTGTATTTTTAAGTTCAACTCAATATCACTGACAGATTGGGAATCCGAATTGGCGGCCAAGACGGGCTGCAAGGGTTAACCAGCAAACGTCTGCGCTTTTCCCACCGGTCAATATATCGTCACCTTGCCATTCTGTGTAAGAGGGCAGGATAATTATCAGTTGTTAACCACCCAAAACAATTCAGTATATCGCTATCAAGAGATTGCAACAGCGTTTTTTGAACCGAAAGGCGATAGTTCTCCGGTGGTTTCCAGATAGAGGCGGGCGACGCTAACCCTGGGATGTTTTTGTTTGGTTTCAGAATCTTCTTTTAGTTTGCTGTAGATATTATTCAGGTGATGAGCCACGGTCTTAACGTCAATACACAGCAGGTGGGCGATACCGTGATTAGTGTGACCTTGTGACAGGTAATTCAGAATTTCAATTTCACGTTCGGTAAGCAGTTTCATCAATGGGTATTCGGTGTTTTCCATCATGATCAGGCTAGCAACCTCAGGGTCCATGATAACTTGTCCGTGACTGACAGAGAGGACAATATCATGCAGTTGTTTGGGATTATCCAGAGATTGTTTCATATATATAGCGATGCCGTAGCGGCATTTCTGGATAATTTTCCGCAATAATTTGGCCTCTTCTTTGTTGATGACGGTCAGTAAAATTACCAGGCCGGTGTGCGGAAACTCTTTGCAAACGGTTTCCATGTCCTGATACAGTTTGTCAGAAAGACGCTTTGTTCCGATCAACAATACTTCCGGCTTATCGTTTACCATGACGTCACGCAGGTTATTTTTTCCATCCTGGTTAAATACTCCCAGAAAAGTGAAAGCGCCATTGTTATCAAAGCTGGATTTGTAGATCTGGCGGTAAAACTCCTGTTCTTCCGAGATGTAAATTCCGATGGATTTCCGGTTGTTGCTCGTCTGGTAAATCATGTGTCACTCCTCTAACTGGATTTAAGTTTTCTTGGGTCCGGGAATTATTGGGTTCCGTTTTACTTAAGTCCTCTCTTCGGGTAGGACCTTGTTACATAACAATAGGTCAAATCATAGAACATGCCGTAATCGTTTGTCAATCATATTTGAGCCTATTTTAAGCCAAATATGACTCATTTTAGTACTATGGCAGTACCCAGTACTTTGGTCATGAATCAGTCTCGAAGCCAGTACTGGAAGAGCCTTTAAAGGCGCACTAAACAGATAAAAACCAGAGGGAAGCTGGAGATTGACACAACGGTTGATTTTTAGCCTGACTGTCAGATTGATATGTGGAAAGAATAAACCTCAGTGAGAGTTCATGCTCCGGCTTGGACAACAAGAAAAAGACCACAGGTAATAAAACTCCGTGGTCTTGACAGTTAATTTAGGGATTTATTCCGCGGGTGGTACAGCAGGGAGATTTCCCTGATCGGTCAAGTGGTCAACCAGTCCCGCCACAAAAGATAAATAACGCATTTTCCGGTCGGGAGACACCGGTGAGTTATCCTTGGCTTCCCAATCGATTTTATAAGTATCCCAGAGGTATATACTTAACTGCTGTACCAAAACAAACGCTTCACTGGGGTTTTCAGTCCGCAGTGCCAATAATTCCAACAGTTCATTCCCGAGGTCTTCCGGCTTTCTGGCCGGGATTTCCTTGCCTTTGGCGTCCTTACCATGTAGTGACACAACATTCTCCTCTCAATTACTACTACTTTCACAATTATACTCTATTCATAAAAATGTGACAGCGGCTTGATAAACCAATAATCCGAACATCAAAAACATCCTCCGGAGCAATGAAATCAGATCATCAGAATTATACCAGGGGTTTGGTTTAAAACGGGGCGATGGTGTAGTGCAATATCTTCAACCGCCTTGATCAGGATAATTCATCTACGGGTTTTCATGTTTCTGTCGCAGATTCTGCCTTTTCAGGTGATTGCCGCCAGAAAACGCCAATGCCGGAATACCGCTGTTAGCGGACATCTGGTATCCAACCATGAAAGACACCTGAAAATAACCACTCCAGCATGAGATAAATTGGTATAATTTGGGCATATTTAGTCAATAACAAAGTGGGTGATAACAACAATGCAAGTGTAGTCTAAAACTAATCGTTTTGGAGTGGCCGGTGGTGTTAGAATTTTATTGTTGAGACCTGAATACAGGAGCCGGAGGATATTGTTTAATGACCAAACCCAAAAAAATCCTGGTAATCAGTAATGAGAAAATTCTATATCACAAGTTGAATACATTGATGACCAGGGAAGGTTTCGAAATATGCTGTGCTTTCAGCAATGATCCCACTATTAAATCTTTAATAGAAGAAACGAACCCGCGGTTGATAGTGGTAGACCCTGAAATACCAGGTATGAACGGTGTCAAATTAAGCCTCTTAATCCGGCAGTGGTCGCCGGCCCCGATATTGATGATCAGCCCAGCTCAAAGCGGTCCTGAAGAAATCAGGGTGCTGGATGTAGCTTCAGAGGGTTGGATCAGCGAACCTCTGGGCGTGGAATTGGTGGCGGTCAGAGTGAATGCGCTGGTTTAATGCCACCACAACCTCTTTATAAGAGAGATGATTACTGCTCACCAACTCTGGTGAAACGCTGAACCGCATGACTAATCGTTACACGAACATCACATTAGAATTATCTTGATGTAGAAATCTCTTTTTGTTATACTGATCTTGTCAGTTACTGCCGTGGGCGTATGTCAAAAAAATTGAATGTGATGAGGTTAAGGTTTTTAATGGAATACAACGACGCAACCAAATATTATTCAGATCAAGATAAATACCATGATTTATGGTTATTGCTAACTCATACTCGTTATGCTGTATTTCGGGCGCGTGAAAAAGAGCTGCAGAGATATGGCGTTTCCCCTGAGCAGGTTGGCCTGTTATTTGTGGTGCAGGCCCTGGGAGAAAAAGCTACTCCAGCCGCCATATCCAGACATATACTCCGCCAACCACACACGGTTTCGGCCCTGGTTGACAGAATGGCCAAAAGCGGTTTGGTACAAAAAGTCAAAGATATGGAACGCAAGAATCTGGTCCGTGTGGTTATGACCGAAAAAGGAAAAAAGTCTTATCAACTGTCTACCAAACGCGGTCCTATACACCGCATTATGAGTGTACTGGATGAAGATGAAAGCAAACAATTCAAAGCCACGTTGGAAAAATTAATGGACAGGGCCAGAAAAGAGATTGGTCTGGATAAAGAAGAAGCTCTTCCTGAGTTCTAATTCAGGATTGTAAGAATATTGACAGGTACAAGAGAAGGGTGTTAAGCTAAAACAACTATGAAAAATTTGGTTGCTGCCAAAGGCTACTATTATTACTACTTTACGGGTATGAAAGTGGGCCTGGGAGCATTGTTGTAAAAACCAGTAGATAAATAGACCGGTATCAAAACCCTCCCAGGCGGAGGGTTTTTTATTGGGAAAAAGGAGAGTTATACCGATGATCATCATGAATACCAATGTCACGCAGTCGCAAATAAATTTTGTGATCCAGGAAATTTTGCGTTTTGGATTGAGAGCCGATGTTTCCAGGGGGGACTATAAAACCATTATTGGATTAGTGGGAGATGAGCGAAAAATACCCTTCCCACATTTTGCGGCTTTACCCGGGGTGAAAGAAGCCATCCCGATCGAGACGCCCTATAAATTAATCAGCCGGGAATACACCCGGTATTTCCATGGTCCCAGTGATGACCTGGATATCAAGATTGGAAATATCAGCATCGGGGGCAGACAGCCGGTGTACATCGCCGGACCATGTGCGGTGGAAAGCAAATCCCAGTTGATGAAAATAGCGGAGGGAGTGAAAAAAGCGGGGGCACACGTTTTACGTGGTGGTATCTTTAAACCACGCTCCTCGGTGCATTCTTTTCAGGGTTTGGGTGGAAGTGATTGGAAAAAAGCTGAAGAAGCCTTAAAATGGTTGCACGATGCCGGAAAGGAATTCGGCATGCCGACGGTGACCGAGGTGAGGGGCGAAAACCAGGTTGACCTGGTGGCGGAATATGCCGATATTCTGCAAATCGGTTCGCGGAATATGTATGATCAAGACCTGTTAACGGCTATCGGACGTAAAAAGAAGCCGGTCTTGTTTAAACGGCATTTTGGGGCCAGCATAGAAGAGTTTTTATCTTTCGCGGAATATATTGCGGCGGAAGGCAACAAGGACATCATTCTGTGCGAAAGGGGGATATTACCTTTCGGCAAAGGCCGGAGTTATACCCGCTATACGCTGGATCTGGGAGCGGTGCCGGCTATAAAAAAGGAAACTTTCCTGCCGGTCATAGTGGACCCCAGTCATGCTCTGGGCCGGGCTGATTTGATATTCAATATGAGTTGCGCCTCGATCGCCTCCGGAGCCGCCGGTCTGATGATAGAGGTCCATTATGATCCCAAAGAGTCATTTGTTGATGGCGCCCAGGCGATTCTCCCTGAAGATCTGGAAAAGGTGATCAAAGCCTGTAATAATATACACCATGTAGTGTGTGAGAGTGATGCCCGAACAAGCGCCAGGCCACAACAGGTTCGAGTACGCCCGAAAGCATCAGAAAAAACGAAGTATTTTGAACGTCAGGAAATCGTCACAGGAATTGACAGGAAGAAATGACCACGATAGCTGTTAATCTGGCAGAAAAGAGTTACGACGTCCAAATTGGAAGCGGTCTGCTAAAAGGGCTGGCGGAGGCGTTGACAAGCCTGGGTTTTGAACAAAAAGCCGCCATTGTTACCAATCCGGCAATCAAGCAATTATACGGTGACAAACTGAGAGAAAATCTGCAGGCAGCCGGATTTGAGGCGGTGGTCCTGGTGGTGCCGGAAGGCGAGGCCTATAAATCTCTGGAACAAGCCGGCAGGCTATATCAACAACTGGGAGACTTTCAAGCTGAACGTAATACGCCTGTGATAGCGCTGGGTGGAGGGGT
>DAOUAU010000392.1:0-2529 GCA_034433195.1 Dehalococcoidales bacterium | reverse complement strand
GGGCCGTGGCTTAACGGATAAAAGCTACCCCGGGGATAACAGGCTTATCTTGCCCAAGAGTTCACATCGACGGCAAGGTTTGGCACCTCGATGTCGGCTCGTCGCATCCTGGGGCTGGATTAGGTCCCAAGGGTTGGGCTGTTCGCCCATTAAAGCGGTACGCGAGCTGGGTTCAGAACGTCGTGAGACAGTTCGGTCTCTATCCGTCGTGGGCGCAGCAGATTTGAGGGGAGATCTCTCTAGTACGAGAGGACCGAGAGGTACAGACCTCTGGTTTGCCAGTTGTCCCGCCAGGGGCATTGCTGGGTAGCTATGTCTGGTTGTGATAAGCGCTGAAAGCATCTAAGTGCGAAGCACGCCTCAAGATTAGATCTCCCATTCTTCCGCAAGGAAGAGGTAAGACCGCAGGTAGACTACCTGCTTGATAGGCAGCATGTGTACACACAGTAATGTGCTTAGCTAAGCTGTACTAATGGTCGAGGGCTTGACCTGTTTCAGAGTTGATATTAGCATCCGAAAACTTTTTAATTCAATTCTACTGTCTGTGCCTTTTCAGATTTGGGCCCGGACAGATTAACAACTTAATCAGACAATTTCTAACTTGTGAAATTGCCTCCTGGTGATTTGAGCGAAGTGGTACCACCCGTTCCCTTCCCGAACACGGAAGTGAAACGCTTCAGCGCAGACGATACTGAGGGCGAAGGCTCTTGCGGAAAATATGTCATTGCCAGGAGGCTTTTCTTTTTCCTTGATTTTACACCATTATCCCCCTTTTGGGGGATTTTTTGTTTATTACCCTTCCATATGTCCCCCTTCTGGGGGATTTTTTTTAACTCTTCCATTTTGAGTTGTTTGACTCCCGATACCGCCACGCTTTAGACGTGGGATCGCGTTGGATGAGCGATATCCGAAGGTAATTCCTTTATTGATTTCACTCTCCAGCCAGGGTTTGCTTCCGTGAATGCGATGCCGGTTTTTTATCACCGCCGGATTGAAACGTGTTATAATGAGCGCCAAATGGCAGATGCGAATAACCTGAAAGAAAAACTGGAACAGAAGATGCCGCCTCAACTGGTGGAATGCCTGAAGCTGGCCGGACGGACCGGCCGGCAGACCGGAAAGTCAGTCTATCTGGTGGGCGGAGTGGTCCGCGATGTGCTGCTGGGAAAAGATAATCTGGACATTGACCTGGTAGTTGAGGGTGACGCTTCCGCCTTTACTCAGGAACTGGCTTCGATCCTGGGAGTCGAGGTGATAGCGCGCAGCCTCTTTAATACCGCCAAAATCAAATGGGAACGCTGGACTATCGATATCGCAGCCGCCAGAATTGAGTCTTACCGGCAGCCCGGTCAACTGCCTACTTTGGAAGGCCAAACGGATTTGCGCGGAGATCTCGGCCGCCGCGATTTTACCATCAATGCCATGGCGGTGGCGCTGGAACCTGACCACTTTGGTGAAATCATTGACGTCTGCAACGGAAGAAAGGACCTCAAAGCCGGATTAATCAGGGTGATGCATGATAAAAGTTTCCAGGATGATGCTACTCGCATCTGGCGTGCGGCGCGTTATGAACAGCGCCTGAATTTTCAAATTGAAGCGGTGACGCTCAGCATGATCCGCCGTGATATCGCTTTTCTGGATACTATCAGCGCTGACCGTCAGCGTAATGAACTGGAATTGTGTCTGGCGGAAGACAAGCCGGATAAGGTACTGGCAAGAGCCGCGCAATTGGGAATCTGCCGGCGCCTTTCGGCATCCTGGCAGGTCACCCCAAATATCTGTCATAATTTGGTCAAGGCGCGTACATTCACGCAGCCTTATGCGCCTCCCAATGAAGTCTATCTGGCAATTCTTCTGGCTGATTTAAACCGGCTTGATCTGGAAAATTTAGTCAGGCGTCTTAATTTGGGACGTTCCGCCGTGATCACTTTGCAGGACAGCCTGGCTTTAAAGGATATTCTCGTCACTTTGGGCCAGCCGGCCCTAACCAGCGGGCAGGTTTACCGTTTACTGAAACCATTCAGTACCAGCGCCTTGCTGGCTAACCGGGTGATTCTGGATTCAGGTCTGATCCGGGCGCGCATCGATCTGTTTTTAACCCGGTTAAAAATGATTAAACCGGTGCTGACCGGCGCTGATCTGATACGTGCCGGATTCAGGCCCGGACCGGCGATCGGGCAAATATTGGAAGAGCTGAAAGAGGCCAGATTGGATGGGCGTGTTACCACGGAGAAGGAAGAAATGGCTTTGGCCAAAAAAATAGGCCAGCCCGGGAACTAAGCCGGACTGGCCTGTATTCTGTTACAGTTTGGGTTTAATCTATTCTTTTAAATTGAATTTTTAAAGCCCCGCAAACGGGACATTTGTCCGGCGCCTCACCCTCAACAGTGTGTCCGCAGTTCTGACAGACCCAATAGGGTTTGTTCCCGGCCTTCGTTCCGGCTTTTAGATGCGAAAGAGCTTGCTGGTACAATCCATGGTGAGTTATTTCCACCTTGTTGGCCCAATTGAAAGTAATTTCAGCTTTGG
>DAOUAU010000391.1:0-9322 GCA_034433195.1 Dehalococcoidales bacterium | reverse complement strand
GTCAGTACTGAAGGCTGGACAGTGGGACAGGTGGGATCTAAAGTACGCGGGACCATCGGGACGGCGGTTAAGCTGTCTATTTTGCCCAAAGATGCCACTGCTCCGGTGGAGATATCCATTGTCAGGGCTGAAATCAATCCAACTACGGTTAGTTCCAGGAAAGTGGAAGATATGGCCTATATTCAAATCACCAATTTCTATGAGCGCACAAATATTGAATTTCAGGCCGCTCTGGTATCACTGGATCTAAAAAATTGCAAAGGTATAATTATTGATCTGCGCAACAATTTGGGCGGCTATGTGACCTCTATGGTGGATGTGGCCAGCCATTTTATCAAAGAAGGCCCGATTATCACCTTGAGAGACAACCAGGGAAAAACCCAAACCCAATCCGTCAAACCCAATGGTGTTTTTACTGACTTGCCGGTGGTGGTACTGGTTAATCAGTACAGCGCCAGCGCCAGTGAGGTCCTGAGCGGAGCGTTCCAGGATTATCAGCGGGCTACCATCGCCGGTGTCCAGACTCTCGGCAAGGGCAGCTATGATCAGTTTTTCAAATTGAGTGACGGCTCAGCGATTTATTTGACCGTGGGCCGCTGGCTTACTCCCAAAGGGCGAGAGATTGAGGGCCAGGGCATTACCCCTGACCAGATATTGACTGAAACCGGGGATGACGCGGTGCAATGGGCTGTGAAATTCCTGGGATCCAGACAGTAAATCGCTGGTATATACCGGCACGAGTGAAAAAACAATGAATAGAGAAAGATTTGAATCGTTAGTAGCCCGGGCGGTGGAAACTCTGCCGGAAGAATTACGGGAACGCCTGGAAAATATTGACATAATAGTGGAAGACTACCCCTCTCGTGCTCAACTGGATACATCACATTTGGGTAAGAATTACTTACTTTTGGGTTTGTACGAGGGAATACCGCTGACAGAGCGCAGCAGTTACTATGGAATGGTTATCCCAGACAAGATAACTATCTTTCAAAAGAACATCGAATCCCAGACTGGCTCTGACGATTTTAAAATCCAGGAAGAAATCGGCAAGGTGGTACGCCATGAGATTGCCCACCATTTCGGCATTTCCGATACCCGGTTGGAAGAGCTTGAACGGGATCAGGATTAGGTTCTTTCGGGCACACCGGATTGAAGCCGGTATCTCTTTTCCCCCACCATCCTGCACAGGCGTTATACAATGTAATTAAGGAATACTGAGAGAGGAGAACGCCATGTTAGAAAGAAAAGATGCAGTGACCTTAAAGGGAAATCCGGTTACGCTTCTGGGACCAGAAATCAAAATAGGGCAAAAAGCGCCTGATTTCAAATTATTGGACGGCAATTTTAAAGCTGTGGCACTCTCCAGGAGTAAAAGCACTGTCAAGCTTATCAGTGTCACGTTCTCACTGGAAACTGCGATTTGTGATATGCAGACCCGAACTTTTGATGAGGCTGTGGGCAGATGTGTAAAAAGCGCCGGTTATTCAATCAGCATGGATTTGCCGTTTACTCTGGAGCGTTATGCCAAAGAGCATCCTTCACACAATATGAAACTTTTAACTGATTATTACGAAGGCGCTTTCGGTGCAGCCTACGGTCTTTTAATCAAGGAAAACCGCTTGCTGGCCAGAGCGGTTTTTATCCTTGGGTATGACAATACCGTCCGTTATGTGGAATATGTTAAAGATGTTGCTACCGCGCCGGATTATGAGAAGGCTTTGAAAAATCTGAATGCGGTTTGCGAAGAAAAATAATAACATCCATGACTAATGACAGTTGATACTCGAGATGCCTCAGATGATTCCAAAGTCTGAGGCGTCATTGTTGGATTAAACGCTATTTGTGGGTGCCCGTCAGCCTGTTTGCCGGTTAATAAAAGTTTGGGCTTTTATCCTGCGGCTTTTTCTCAGCCAGGCGTTTGACCATGTATTCACCCTGCAAAACATACCCTTCTGTGCGGTAATATTCTCTGGCGCCTACCCCGCTCAATACGGCCAGATATTGCCTGCCGAATTCCGCGTTGGCGATGCGCTCAGCTTCTTTTAACAATGCTCTGCCGAAGCCGCGGTGTTGGGCGGCTGAATCCAATCTCTTATTGAGTGCCATTTCGGGCCCGAAAACATGCAGTTCACGGATCAGCCCGCAATCGGACCGCACGTCCGGACTCAAATTGACCACTTCAGCATCCTGGATTCTTAGCCTGATCAGCCCGAAAATGGTTTCAAACTCGTCTTCAAAGGATAAAAATACCTCTTTGCCCCCTGATGCGGCATAGTCCATGCGGGTCAGCCGTGGTTCGCCGATGGGCTGTTTATCGCGTGCCCGGAAGCCGTATTCACGGCAGCGAATACAGCGGCACTGCAAACCCATCTGTTTCATCCGGAGGCGCATTTCGTCACGCATGGAGTCCCGCAGTCCACCCACGATGAATTTGGCCGGAATATCTCTTAACACTCTTGAGATGCGGACGTATTTGGGTACCAGGGCTTTGATATGGGCGATCAGGTCCAGCATGGTTTCCATATTATAGGGCTGGTATCGGCCTTCTTTGTGCCAGGTTTCCAGTTCGGTGCCCTCTACAACCATGGTAGGGTAAAGTTTAATACCGTCCGGGCGGAATCTTTCATCATCAAACATCATTGCGGAAAGCAGCAGATCTTCCTCCGGACTGGAACCCGGCAAACCCGGCATCCAGTGATAATGCACTTTCAGGGCGTTTTGCCGCAACAATGCGCTGGATCGAACTACATCTTCAACGGTATGCCCCCTGCATACTGTGGTATAGACCTTATCGCTCAACATTTGAACACCCAATTCCACTCTGGTGCAGCCAAATTCCAGCATACGGTTGATGTCACTCTGGTTGCAAAAATCCGGACGGGTCTCAATACACATACCGGTGCAGCGGTGCAATGCCGTTTGATTGATCTGTTTGGCTTCCGCCAGACTGGCCGATTTGACCCCGTTAAGGGCATCAAAGGCGTCCTTGATAAACTGGTATTGATATTCCGCGGGAGCGGCCGGAAAGGTGCCGCCCATGATGATCAGTTCTATTTTTTCCGTCAGGTGCCCCATGTCTTCCAGGGTTCTAAGCCGTGAAACTACTTGTTGGGCGGCGTCATATTCATAAGCTCTGGCCCGGATAACGGCCGGTGAATCAGGTGTATAGCTCTGCGGGGTAGCCGTAAAGGTGGGACAATAAACGCATTTTCCCGGACAACCCGCGGGCAGCGTCATCAATGCCACCGGCGTAATGCCGGATATTGTTCTGGTGGTCTTTTTCATATATACTTCCTTATATCAGTTTACCAGATTCATCAGTTATGGTGATAATGGACCGATGTTTGACTGACGATATAACACTGGCAGATACGGTTGCATCAGGCCGGTGGTTTTGGGTTTTACCCAGCATTGAAATTGGATGACTGATCACTCACGGATGAAAACTAAAATCAAACCAGAAATTTCGGTCTTTGACCAGATGGCGCCCGGCTGGTACAGCTTCCGCCATCATTCGATCTTTCGATCCGAACTGGAACAGCATGCCAAAAGGTGGCAAAAAGGCTGTTTGCTTAATATCGGCTGCGGCCACGGCCCGGATTTTTTGTCCTTTCGGGATAATTTCACTCTCAGCGGGGTGGATTTTTCCTCTGAAATGATCAAGATGGCCCGCCGGTATTCACAAAAATACGAATTTCAAGTTGATTTACAGGTGGCGGATGCCAGGCAGTTGCCATTTGCCAAGGAGTCCTTTGATTTTGGGATCGCCGTGGCTACTTATCACCATCTGAAGGGGCAGGAAGACCAGTTAGCTGCGCTGTTGGAACTGAAAAGGGTATTAAAACCGGGTGGAGAGGCTTTCGTCACTGTTTGGAACCGCCACCAGCCGCGTTTCTGGTTCAAGAGCCGGGAAACAGGCATTCCCTGGAAAGCCAAAGGGCAAGTTATCCAGCGTTATTATTATTTGTTCAGCTACTGGAGTTTTGAGAAACTGGTAAAAAAAGCCGGTTTCCAGATTCAAAAATCGGCTCCCGAGGCCAACTATAAGTGTCCTGTGAAATATTTTCCGCGCAATATTTGTTTAACTCTGAAAAAGAAAGACTAAAAATAAAAACAGGAGGGTTAGGATGCCATTTGTGATTGTTGAGATGTGGGAGGGCCGCACCCTTGACCAGAAGAAACAACTGGCCAAAGATATTACCGAGGCATTCGTTAAAAACAATATTCCGGCTGAGGCGGTGCAGATCATATTAAAGGATAACCCCAAAAGTAGCTGGGCCCAGGCTGGCAAAATGGCTTCTGATAAATAATAAGGTGCCATGAACGATAAGAAGAAGCGTTTAATTCCGGACCTGGATTTGACGTCATGATTGAGTAATGACAAAAAAACTAGTCGAATAAGGAGACAGTATGTCTAATGATTGGACGACCTGGTTATTTATTGCACTGATTGCCGGATTGTTGGTTTGGAATATCACCCGGCGCCGTAAATCCGGCAACATGAATCTGGACATTGCCATGGGAATTTTGGCCAATGTTGAAGACTGTTTGAAGACCATAGAGATTCGCCGGGCTGATCCCGAGTCAAAGAAGAAATTTCAAAATGCCTCATGGAAAGCCTTTGGCGGAAAAATCAACTTTTTGGATCCTGACCTGGTTACTATTTTGACCGAGGTTTTTAACAAGGTTGAAGATTTCAACCAGAGAATCGATACCGCCCGTAAAAATAAAATGCTGTCAACTCTGCAGGGCCTGCCGGTAGAATCTTTAAAAGCGCCCATGCTGAAGGCGAAAGAAGGGCTGATGGCATGGCTGAAGACGGCATATCAGGATCAATCAAAGAACCGCCGCGGCTGTATGGGAGTTTAATTTACCGAGATATAAAAGACCGGTTTCCGCCCTTTCCCTGAAGCTGTCAGAAACCGGTCTGCAGCGGCTTTCGGTATGATACAGCCTTGAAACATCCTGGACGCAGTCTTATTCGATCATATATACGAATTTCCCGAGTTTTGTAAACTGGGCTGCCCTGATTTTCCGGTAGGACTCTTTGAAGCTGTCAGTGGTGATGATATCAGTGGTCATGATCAGGGCGTCTTCTTTGTTGTCAGTATAGTAGCCTTTCCGAACACCCATCTTTTGAAAGCCGTATTTGGAATACAGGTTCTGGGCAACAGTATTAGAGGCCCGGACCTCCAGAGTGACCAGCGAGGCCCTCAATTTGATGGCCAGATCGATGCTGGCAATCAAAAGGATTTCTCCGATTCCCCTGCCGCGAAATGATTCACGAACAGCGAGGTTGATGATGTGGACTTCATCTACCATCATCCACATTCCCACAAAACCGGTAATGTATTCAACCGGTCCCACGGAAATCGGTTCGGCTTTATGGAAAGGCCATTTGATACCCAGGAAGGAACGCACCGGAACCAGTTGGATGGCCGGCGGAGTTTGTGCCTCTGGTTTCAATAATCCGTCACAGGCCACCACGTAGTGCGCCAGACGGTTATTCAATTCGCTGTTGAAGTTGACCGGCGGCCACATGGTGGGGAAAGCCTCGCGGTCAATGGCAGTCACTTGCGGTATATCGGTTTTAGTCATCAGGCGGATTCGGCAGGACAATTCGTTCCTCTTGAAATTTATGTTTTCCAGAGCTGGGGCTGATTCGATCTGGAGGTTTTCATGGGTATTTTAAGGTGCTGATAGGCGTTTTCGGTGGCCATACGTCCACGGGGTGTTCTCTCCAGGAACCCCAGTTGCAGCAGATACGGCTCATACACATCCATGATGGTATCAGCCTCTTCACTGATCGAAGCCGCAATGGTATCCAAACCCACGGGACCGCCATTGAATTTATGGATGATCGAATCCAGAATTTTATGGTCTATTTCATCCAGTCCGATGTTATCCACCTCCAACTGGACCAGAGCTTTTTTGGCAATTTCCTGGCTGATCACTCCGGCGCCTTTCACCTGGGCGTAATCCCGCACTCTTTTTAGAAGCCGGTTGGCAACCCGCGGAGTGCCTCTGGCCCGGCAGGCGATTTCTCGCAGTCCGGACTCTTCGGCTTTGACGCCTAAAATAATGGCTGAACGTTTTAGTATTTGCTCAACCGATTCTACGTCATAAAAATCCAGACGGTTGACTACTCCAAAACGGTCTCGCAGAGGTGAACTGAGCATGGCGTAACGGGTGGTGGCGCCAATCAGGGTAAATTGCGGCAGTTTCAACCGCAGGCTTTTAGCGCCCGGCCCTTTGCCGATGATGATATCCAGCGCAAAATCTTCCATGGCAGGATACAGCACTTCTTCAACCACCCGGGACAATCGGTGAATTTCATCAATGAAAAGGATATCCTGCGCGCGCAAATTGGTTAGAATGGCTGCCAGATCCCCGGTGCGTTCAATGGCCGGCCCGGAGGTGATTTTAACACTTACACCCATTTCGGCGGCAATGATATAAGCCAGGGTGGTCTTGCCCAATCCGGGAGGCCCATATAACAAAGTGTGATCCAGCGCCTCATCCCGGCCTTTGGCCGCGGATATGGCGATCATCAGGGTTTCCTTGATTTTGGTTTGACCGATGAAATCCCCGAGATTGCGCGGACGCAGGTTGGTTTCCAGTACGGCATCTTCTTTGTTTTCAGTTTTTCCTGAGACTACGCGTTCGATTTATCTTGCTCCTGCGGATGACACTGAATCAATCATCATTATAACATATCTGTATATAAGAAAATGAGAGCTGGTTTAAGGGTTAGTTCTACCTCTGTCAACCGGCAGCCGCCTGGTATAAAGTGGCCAGCGGTGATTATTTTCAATCAGAAAACGGTTCGGAGCCAGGGCAATTATTGATTGAGTTAATCGTCAAATTATTAGGCACTATCCTCCAGAGGCGCATTGCAATAAATTGACATAACGGTATCCGGTATCCGCATGTTTGGTCTGAATAATGAGTATTTAATTCTGGAAGAGTGAAATAATATTATTCTGTTTTAATCATTGGTACACTTTTTGGTTTGATATTGTTTTTTAGAAGGTAGTATAATATTTGTACAAGAGGTGAGTTCACGGTTGATTGAATCATTGATAGTATGACGAAAAACAGGCGAAACGGCCAGAAGAGAAAGGTTGCTGAAGATTCAGCGTCCGGCATGATATGTCAGAAAAAATGAAAATAGTGGTTGTTGATGACGATCCAGTGATGCTCCGTTCTTTGCGGGACTGGCTGACCCAGGACGGCCATCAGGTCTTCACGGCTGAGAACGGCCGGGAGGCCTTGAGGGTAATTGAACGTGTGACTCCTGGCGCGGCTATTATTGATCTGCGGCTCGAGGGCGAAGATGGTTTGGAACTCTCCAAAAAGGCCCGCCAGATTGGTCCGGACATGCACGTTGTGGTAATGACCGACGCTTTCAGTGTTCACACCGCGATCAATGCCATTAAAGAAGGCGCCTTTGATTACATTGAGAAGCCATTTTCAGCGGACTCTGTCAAACAGCTTATCAGGAAGATGACCGATGTCCTGACAGCGCCGGACAAACTGATTTCCATCCGCCAGAAGATGGAAGAAAAATATGCCTTTGAAAATATCGTAGCTAAAAGCACCCGCATGCAGAAAATTGTGGAAATGATCAAAGTAGTGGCTAAAAGCAGCGCTCCGGTATCAATCTATGGCGAGAGCGGAACAGGTAAAGAACTGGTGGCCCGGGCGATTCACAACCAGAGCTTCCGCAGCCATCAACCCTTTGTCATAGTCAGTTGTGCGGCGATACCGAACAATTTGATAGAAAGCGAGATGTTCGGCTATGAAATTGGCGCTTTTAGCACCGCTTCAACTCAACGTAAAGGTAAATTGGAACTAGCCAGCGGCGGCACGCTGTTTCTGGATGAGGTGAGTAAATTAGATCCTGGTTTTCAAGTTCACCTGTTACGCACACTGGATCAAAAATCTTTCGCCAGGGTGGGTGGTTCGGAACTGATCAAATCAGATGTGCGTTTGATTTCATCTACTAATATCGATATGAAGCAGGCGATTGAAGCGGGTCATTTCCGTGAGGATTTATATTACCGTTTAAGTGTGGTCAGCATTGAATTACCACCTTTAAGAGAAAGGAAAGAAGATATTCCCATTCTGGCCGAATTATTCTTGTTGAAATACAATGAAGAAAATCATCGCCAGGTATCCGGTTTTTCCGCCGAGGCCAATGACTTTTTGATGCGTTATGATTGGCAGGGTAATATCCGCGAGCTGGAAAACGCCGTTGAAAGGGCAGTAATTCTCTCCAAAGGTGATGTCATTGAAGTGACTGACCTCTCTTCGCAGAGTTTCTATTCTCAATCCCGTCCACTGGCTGGAAAAACCATGCGCGAGATTGAGAAAAACCATATTTACAATGTGTTAAGTGAAGCCGGGGGCAATTGCAGTGAGGCCGCCAGGCTGCTGGGTATCTCCCGCATGACGCTCTATAACAAAATTAAAGCCTACGGACTTGACATCAACAAAATCGGCTCCGGTGGTTAATCAGCGTTACCACCGGTCAATGTGACTGTCTGCAAGGAATTTACGGTCGCCAAAGGCCTGTTCTGTCGCGGACAAAAAATGCAGGGTAAAGTTGATGCGGTCAAGGAAACCCGCAGTTTTTATCTGATCCAGAAGTTAAGGCTCTGCAGTCCGATCCATAAAACCGGGACAACGAATAAAGCTAACTTATGCACTCCATCAGCTTTGGGTTGACGTTTTTTGTCCACGTAATACAAAGCTACCAGCGTGCTGATCAGACATAGCGCCAAAGCCAAATAATTGATCAGCATAAAGCGGTCGCCCACGGTCAAATATCCCAGAGGCGGCAATGATGATGTCATGTTTAAATGGAATAAGACCGCGCCCGTAAAAGCGCCGGTGTTCAAGGTCAAACGCGGTATGATTTTGTCCGGCGCCAGGAACAGCGATAGCAAACCGACCAGTACGATGATGATGGCCGGCAGAATGATTTTCAAAATCGCCGCCAGGCGGGGGCGCTCGATTTGAATGTTGAAAACATATTTTGAAAATGTGGTATCCCACAGTTCATACCTGTGATCAACTACCTGGGCATTCCAGCCCGCGATATTCCAGCCCGCCAGTTTCACAGCCGGATCCAGTCCGCTATCCGGGATATACACCTCATATATCTGGCTGTTGGTTGTTTGTTCCTTGTCTTCTATCTCAATGGTCAGGTTATGCTTATCAAAGGGATATTTTGAGAGATCAAGATTGCTCGCCAGTGTGGCCTGGATGCGATAAAACCTGGAGGTGACTTCATCAATGGATTTATCGATTGAAATGG
>DAOUAU010000390.1:0-4967 GCA_034433195.1 Dehalococcoidales bacterium | reverse complement strand
GGTTGGTGGCGGCGATTGTTTCCCCCTGATGAGCTATTTCATTAAGAGCTGTTCCAAAGTGAAAGAGAAACTGATCAAAGATGGTTTGCTTTTCGATGACGGCATTTCTCCCTTCATCCAATCGATTGAACACGGACATATGGGGCATGGCGAAGTCCTTGCTCGTATCTCCATGAGGGTTAAAAATCCCTCGGAGGTCAATAGAATCATTAACATGGGTTCCAATGAAATTACTATCAAGGAGCATTTCGGAGTGCCGCAGCATGTTTGGAGCGATACTCTCCACGAAATGTACGGACCGAATGCCTGCAACTATCACCTGTGGCTGAGAAAGGTGAAGAAAACCTTTGATCCCAACGGCGCATCGGAATCCTCCACTTATATCACCGCCAAGGATTAGAACAATGAATTGATTGCGATAAAGTCAGTATAAGGAGTGGATATGTTACTTTCAAACAAAGTTGCGATTATTACAGGTGGCGCCAGAGGAATCGGCCGGGGTACCGCACTGAAATTTGCCGATGAAGGTTGCGATGTCGTGATTGCCGATCTTCTTGAGGAACAGGCCCAAAAAACGGCGGACGAGGTAATGCAAAAGGGTAAGAAAAGCCTGGCGATCAGGTGCGATGTCACTGACGCTAAGCAAGTCCATGACATGGTTGCCAGAGTAATTGAGAAATTTGGAACGGTTGACATCCTTGTCAATGACGCCGGTGCCATGTTTGGCGTCTTTCCCGCCGAAAAGGAAACCGAGGATCATTGGGAAAAAGTGCTGAATTTGAACCTGAAAAGCGACTTTTTATGTGCCCGCGAAGTCATACCTTACATGAAGAAAAAGAAATATGGAAAGATCGTCAATCTTTCGTCGATCGGTGCCATTTACCCTCCCGGGCCTTCACTGGCCTATGCTTCCGCCAAGGCGGGAGTGCTGGGGTTGACGAGAGCTCTGGCTTTGGAACTCGGTGCCTTCAACATCACTGTGAATGCTATCTTGCCTGGAGCTATTCCAACCGATTTTTGGAACCTCCCGCCCTCTGTCGATATCGAGGTCGTCAAGGCTAACGTGGGCAAAGGAATATTGATGCAAAGGGTGGGCACTCCGGAAGACGTTGCCAGGGTTGCCTTGTTCTTCGCTTCAGAACTCTCGGACTATGTGACTGGTTCGTACTTGATTGTCGGCGGAGGGCAGCCCTTAAACCCGCCGATGAAATAAAGGCCCAGAATTTCAGAATATCTCTTGTTAAAGATGAAGCTCAAATAAAAAACGGACAGTTGTCACACCGAGTCCGGACTATGGAGGTGACAGTCAAGTTGGATTATAAAAAGTATCTGGTACGCAAACCACTCTATCAAACCCTGACCGGCTTGAATAATTACCAGAGCCCGGCCATGACGTTTATCAGCCCGGGGCAAATACCTGAAGCGAATTACTACCTCGAACTAGGTTGGATTTACGGTGTGCCGGAACCGAATCCCGGCTCAGCTGAGCAGATTCATGATTATGATGAGATCATCATTCACTGGGGGAGTGATCCCGAACACCCGCAATCACTGGGTGGAGAGATTGAATATTTCATTGGCAGGCAATTAATAAGCTTCAATACAACCTGCGGAATGTTCATTCCAAAAGGGGTACCTCATGGACCAGGCATCTGGAAGAAATTTACCAGGCCGCATGTTCAGATGTCTCTCAAATTCGGTCATGTGGACAACCTCAAAGGCACTACCCCCGGCCAGGATTATGAAATTCCGGGAGCTGCGGAGTTAAAACAACGGGGCTCGGATTATGAGCAGTATGTAATACGCAGCCCGCTTCGGGAAGCAGGGGCGGAGTTTGTCCGGGGACGTACCAGCCCGACCATGACTTACATGAGCGGCATCCAGATACCAGGTGTAAAATGTTACATCGAATTTGGTTGGACTTTTGACATGCCGTCTTCAAAGCGGGCCGGCACAGGCATGCCTGAGATGCTGCATAACAACTTTGACGAGATAGTTTTACACATCGGGGGAGACCCTGACAAGCCTGAAGAATTAGGCGGGGAAATTGAATTTTTCGTAGGCGGCCAACCGTTGCGTTTTGATACCAGTTCAGCATTATTCATACCGAAAGGACTCTTACATGGGCCTTTATCCTGTAAAAGATATGAGAAGCCCCATATCGTTATGGCCATCATGGCCGGCATCGGATCGATACGAGAAGGCTGGAATGCCCTTGCTACAACGGACGCAGATAAAACCAGCTAACGCAAATTGAAGGTTTTACTGTTGAACGGATACCGGAGCGGAGGCATCATGGGGAGAGAGTATTGGAATACTGGCCAATTCAAATAACCAAAGAAGAGAACAGAACATTGCGGACGGATGTGAAAATATAAAAATAGTAATCTGAAGGAGAAAAAAATGGATCTAGGTTTAAAAGACAAAGTGGCAGTAGTTACCGGCACTGGCAGCAAATTAGGTTTCGGCTTCGCTATCGCTCTTACACTGGCACAGGAGGGTTGCCATGTCGCTGGATTCGACATCGATATCGAAGGCGCCGAAAAAACCGCTTCAGAAGTTAGAGCTTTGGGGCGTAAATCCATCGCAGCTAAAGTGGATGTTTCCAAAAAAGCCGAAGTGGAAGCCGCAGTACAAAGGACCCTGCAAGAATTCGGCAAGATTGATATTCTGGTAAATAATGCCGGACTTTCCGTTCCCTGGAAAAGCGCCATAGAGGCGGATATCTCCGATTATGAGAAAACTTTGAACGTGAATTTTTATGGTGAAATGAATATGGTAAAAGCCATTGCCCCGCATATGATTTCTCGTAAATACGGGAAGATCGTCAATTTCTCAGGCGGGCAGGGATTCCCCCGTGATTCGGCCTATGGGGCTTCCAAGGGAGCCGTAGATGCATGGTCAATGTCTCTGGCCAAGGAACTGCTCCCGTCAGGCGTGTACGTTAATCTGTTCCTGCCCCCGGCAGCCGAAACCAACCTTGGGGCCAAACATCTCCCGCCCGGTTTCTGGGACAACGTTAAGAAAATGAATCCGCTAAAACGAATGTGTTCACCGGATGAGGTCGCGAAAATAGTAACCTTCATGGTCTCGGATGCCAATAGTTACATGGCCGCACAAAAGATTAAGATAGATATTAACTAAACTCAGGGAATCGTTCGAAAACCAGCATAAAATACGCATCAGCTTTTAACCGGAGACAGGGGTAATCGTAAACCATATACTGCCCCTCAAAAACGCGGCTGATGGCACAGAGACCGTCCAACCGGAAAAACCCTGAACCGGGGAAAAACGGACCTGGTCTTTCAGCTACCACTTAATATCGAATTTGCTCAGCAAGTCCTAAAGAGAAATTATCAGGAGGCGAATATGATTCCAGGGTACATGGGAAAAATTCTTTGGGTTAACCTCACGAACGGAAAAATCACTGAAGAAACACCGGATGAGCAGCTTTACAAAGACTACATAGGTGGTTATGGCGTCGCGGCGCGGTTGCTATATGACCGCATGGCGCCCGGGGAGGACCCCCTGGGCCCGGGTAATATTTTGGGCTTGATGACCGGCCCCCTTACAGGCACGCCGCTTCCGGCAACGGCTCGTTACGCTGCTGTCGCCAAATCGCCCCTTAGCGGCGGCTGGGGAGACGCTAACTCCGGAGGGTTTTTTGGCCCCTATCTTAAATTTGCGGGTTTTGACGGGGTGTTTTTCACAGGTATATCATCGAAACCGGTCTATTTGCTTATTGACGAAGGCCGGGCGGAAATCAAAGACGCCGGAGCTATTTGGGGAAAGAGCGCCTACGAGACTGAGGATATCCTGCAGGCCGAGTATGGTAAAAATGCCCACGTTGCCTGTATCGGACCGGCCGGAGAGAAATTGGCTCTCATCTCCGCCATTATGACAGATCATGGTTCTGCCGCCGGGCGTTCAGGTCTGGGGGCGGTTATGGGCTCCAAGAAACTGAAAGCAGTTGTCGCCAGGGGAACCCAGAAAGTCGCCGTGGCGGATGCAGAAGCGTGCCGGAAACTGACGACCGAGCATATCCAGGAACAAATGAAGCCTGGTCCCATGAATCTGGATGCGATGCGTAAATACGGTACCTCCGCCTTGACCGGATTCTCGGCCAAGAGCGGCGATACCCCGGTCAGGAACTGGGGAGGCATCGGTGTGGTTGACCTGAATGATACCAGGGGTCTTGATAAGGACACCCTGTTCGCCTATGTCGAAAAAGGCGGGGCTTGCTGGCATTGCCCTATTGCCTGTAAAGCCTGGCTTAAGGAAGGTACCGGCGAATATAAATATCCGGCTGGAGTGCGCCGGCCTGAATATGAGACCCAGGGCGCCTTCGGAGCCTGCTGCGGCAATACCAACACCGAATCCATCAATAAGGCTAATGACATTTGCAATAGTTATGGACTGGATACTATCTCAGCCGGTAGTGTTGTCAGCTTTGCAATCGAACTATATGAGAACGGTATTATCAACAAGGAAGATACCTACGGCATTGATCTTAAGTGGGGGAACCATCAAGCCATGGTGGCTATTACCGAAAAGATGGCCAAAAGGGAACCCGGACTGGGTGATCAATTAGCTGATGGCGTTAAAGTGGCTGCAGAAAAAATCGGCAGGGGTTCGGAAATATTTGCGGTACATATTGGTGGGCAGGAGCTAGGTATGCATGACCCCAAGCTGGGACACGGCATGGCCTATGTCCGCTATCACCTGGATGCTACTCCCGGCCGTCATACGGCCGGTTTCGGTCCCATGGGTGGCTTTGTCCAACAAATTGTCAATTCCAGTGGGCTATGTCTGATCGGATTCGGTTTTGGGTCTGGAGAAGCAAAGCTGGCGGCCTTTTTGAATGCCGTCAGCGGTTTGAACTACACTGCTGCCGGGGTTCTCAAAGCTGGCGAAAGAATTGAGAATATGCGGCATCTCTTCAACCTGCGTGAAGGTATCAATGAACT
>DAOUAU010000389.1:0-2695 GCA_034433195.1 Dehalococcoidales bacterium | reverse complement strand
CAGCATGCGGGGATTCATGTTGAAAGACAGAATGAGACCGCCAAATGGTATCATAAAGTTTTCGGCTTCGAACTAATTCCCCCGATGCCTGCCTGAGGGCCTTTCGAAGCAGGAGTATTTCCCAATTCGAGGCGGCCAGATAAAAGATAATGAGTTTTGCTTCACCGTTCAATTTGCTACTCCTTGCCAGCGGTACTCAATGGATGCCAGGGGTAGAGTAGATAGCGATCAGCTTACTGGGAGCGCCAGTGACACCAACGGCGCATATGTGATGAAAGGAAAATGAATCATAGATTCAACCATTTAGGGACTGTCACAATCATAATCAGGACTGAAGCAGATGAGAAGCAACTTTTGGCAGGATAATAATAACTGGACGCATATTGATTGGGAACTTGATGGTGTGACCTCGAAAATGCTTGACTGGTTCTGGTCCAATATGGAAAAAGGAGATACCCTCTGGCATCCGAACCAGCATATGGATTTTGGCTGGTTTGTGAGTATTGAGGAAGCCGGCGGCCCGATGGGGTCAATCCATATCGCTCCTCAAAAATGGAGCGACGGCAAAATGATGAACATTTACATCAGAATGGAACCTTTTAGCCAGATGCCTGAACCGATGCTCGAACTAATTAAATATGATCATGTGGTAATGGTGGGAGGCATCAGTATGACCGGGGTAAATGTGCGCCCGGATGATCCGGCCTTGGGTTATCGGATTCACCAGTGGCAAAAGACCGATGCCGGAGTGATCGGAATGTCCTCCGGCATGGGAGCCGGAAAGAACGAACCAGACGAAGGTATAATCTGGGCCAGGCATGCTACGGAAGAGGTAAGAAACTGGGAAGTGTTCTTGCCCCGGCTGTATGAGATGTACAAAGTTATCAAGAATCGCCACATCAATCGCTATTATTCTTTTAAAGTGGAAGGCAAAGGGAAAGCAGCCCGCTACGTTGATTTATAGTCCGCTGATTCAAGAGGTAATACTTCCTGGTACCGGCAAGGTCTTATTTTTGTATCCAAACCGGTTTGCCGAGAAAGGTAGATAACAGGTAAAATACGCTATAAATCAAATGTGGCAAGCCACCTCTATTCAGATATTGGTTAAAACCGGTTTGGATATTCAGTTGAATTCGATTTTGCGCGGGTATTGAAGAATATTTCCTCGGCCAAATTCCTCTTTTGAGGCGAAGGGCGGTAGTTGCGGAATTGCCGAATGCATGGTTAGACTGGCTCAATCACAATTTGGAGTAGTTCCAGGTTTTGATTTAAATCTTTCGGAAAAGATCAGGAGAAGCGTGAAAAATGAACAAGATGTTTGACCTGACGGGGAAAGTATCAGTAGTAATTGGAGGTCATGGGGGAATTGGTAAAGCCATCGCGCTGGGAATGGCCGAAGCCGGGGCAGATGTGGTAGTTGCCAGCCGCAGCCTGCCGGAATTACAAATGGTCGCAGACCAGATCAGCTCCATGGGCAGAAAGGCATTGGCTGTCAAGGTTGATATTGTCGAAGAAAAGTCAGTCAATGAAATGGTCGAATCTATCCGGAAACAATTCTCTCGTATCGATATCCTGGTAAATGCCGCCGGGCTGGCCATCCGGAAGCCGGCTGAGAGCTTCCCGATTTCCGAGTTCAACCAGGTGATGGAAGTTAACTTGACGGGTACTTTCACCGTGAGCCAGGCGGTCGCGAAAATCATGATTGAACAGAAATCCGGCAGCATTCTCAATCTCTCCTCAGTCAGAGGTAACCACGGCATGAGAGCCAACTATGCTGCCTATTGTGCCAGTAAAGGAGCTATCAATGCCCTGACCAAGACTCTGGCCCTGGAGTTTGCCAAATACAATATCCGGGTTAACGCCATTGCACCCACCATCGTAGAAACTGACCTGACCAAAGACGCCTTGAAGGACCAGGCTTTTGCTAAAAACATGATGGCGGCCATTCCGATGGGACGCTGGGCTTTGCCTGAAGACTGCGTTGGTCCCAGCCTGTTCTTTGCTTCTGAGGCCTCGAAATTTGTCACCGGGCAGGTGCTGTATGTAGATGGTGGAGTGGATGCGGGATAGGAGAAACAATCACTAAATGGCAGGTAGTTTGGGAAACTGGAGAAAACTGTAACTAAAAACTAACAACTCATTGAAGGAGAAAGCTTGATGGGAAAGAAAGTATTTGTTGATCTCAGTCATCCGTTTGGCGCTGATATTCCGCTGTGGCCATATTTTTCCAAGCCGGTAATCGACACCATGCACGGTCAAGCCAAATCCGGGGTTCTCAGCCAGAAGGTTAGCGTAGTGATGCACGCCGGGACCCATGCCGATTCGCCGCGCCATGTCATGGAACGTGATTTTGAAGGCAAACGTGCCAGGTATACTCACGAACTTCCGGTGGACGCCTACTGCGGACCGGCCATCTGCCTGGATGTGAAGGTCAAAGCCTGGGAGCTGATTACTGACAAACATCTTGATGACGCCTGCCATCGTGCTAATTTTGATCCGCAAGAGCTTAAGAACGGCATGGTTCTTTGTCTCCGCACAGGAACCCACCTGCTTTATGATGACAGCAAGGATTATTATCATTATTCGCCGGGCACTGGACTGCGCGCGGGGCAATGGATTGAGAAATACCATCCAAAGTGTGTGGCCATGGATATGCAAGCTCTTGACCACCCGCTGCATACCGCTATGGGTAACA
>DAOUAU010000388.1:0-7597 GCA_034433195.1 Dehalococcoidales bacterium | reverse complement strand
GAAACTGACCAGGCCGCCGATAAAATAGGCGATTCCCAGGGTGACGGCGATCAGTGATAAAATGGGTTGACCGATCAAAGGCCGCAGAGCGAATCTTTCGATGGTCCAGCCGATTGCTGCAGCAAAAATAATGACAGCTGGAAAGGCCAGCCAAATTGGCAGATTAATCTGCTTCATCATGCTGTAGGTGAACCATGAGCATATCAGGACCAGTTGTCCCAATGCCAGGTTAGCCACCCCGGTGGATTTCCAGACCAGGGCGAACCCCAAAGCGATCAGGGCATACACCATGCTCACTGCCAGACCGGTTACGATATATTGAGTCAATTCTGTCATTTTATTCACCCTGGATTTTTTTAATAGATTTCAGGAATACGCCGGCAACCGGTTTTTTTGTTATTGTGAAATTATTTATTGTGATGGATCTTCAACATTTCTGACTTTGATAGTGGTGGATACTGTCCCTGTGCGTCCATCCCGGTAAGTGACTTTGGCTTGAACCGGCACTTCCAGGACATCGCCATACATGGCCATAATCAGGTCTTTATATTTTTCTTCCACGAATTCACGGCGAATCTTGCGGGTGCGGGTCAGTTCAGCCTCATCCGCATCAAATTCCTTATGCATCAAAACGAATTTGCTGACCCGCGCGCCCGGCGGCAGGAAACTGTTGACCCTGACCAGGTCTTTGCGCACCAGGTTCGCCACATCATTCTTTTGAGAAAGATCAACAAAGGTAGTAAACGGCAGCCGGTTCCTCTCTGCCCATTTACCCACCATGGCAAAATCAATGTTGATGACGGCGGAGACAAAATTCTTGTCTTTGCCGCCCACCACCATGGCGTCTTTGATATACGGGCTAAAACGCAAACGCCCCTCGATGTATTGGGGAGCGTATCTGACCCCCGATTTGAGAGTGCCGAGATGCTCCAGCCGGTCCAAAAAGACCAGATGTCCTTCATCATCGATATTGACAGCGTCATTGGTATGACACCAGCCGTTGATAAAAGTCTCGGCGGTTTTCTTTTCATTTTTCAAATAACCGGTGAACATGCAGTTACTGCGTACCAGCAATTCACCTTCATCGGTCAAGCGTACTTCGGTGCCCAGGGCCGGACGTCCCACCGTCTCAAATTTTACTTCACCATTGCTGTGTGAAGAGATAAAACCGGCCTCGGTGCTGGCGTAAACCTGACGCAGTTCAATCCCCAGAGCGTGCAGCAAGCGGAAAGTATCCAGGCTTAAAACTGAGCTGCCGGTGACCGCAAAGCGGATATGGCTTAAGCCCAGCCGGTCTTTCAGCGGACGGAACAGCGCCCAATAAGCCGCCAGACGGGCGATCTTCCAGAAAATGCCGGGGGTTTTACCCTGAAAACGAATATCGGCGATTTTATGTCCGACCGGCATGAAAAGGTTATAGGTCAGCCTTTTCAAAGGCGAGGTATCGATAATCTTGACATGTATATCACTGACGATGCTCTCCCACTGGCGCGGGCCGTAAATCACGAAATTGGGGCCCACTTCGCGGGTGTCCTGGGCAATAGTTTCCGGTTCTTCCGGAAAGTTCAGGACAGCCCCGGTCAGAAGGTGCGGAATGGTGCCGAAGTAGCTGTCTCCCACCCAGGCCGCCGGGAAATTGGATATCAAATTATCATTTTCGGTCAGCGGGTAGCGCATCACGAAGTCTGTAGCGGTAGTGATCAAAGCCTGATGGGTGGTGATAGCGCCTTTGGGCAGTCCGGTGGTGCCGGAAGTGAAATAAATAAAAGCGGTATCCGCGGCCTTGCCCTTTTCGACCATTTCCTCGAATTCAGCGGGATGGGTTTTCTCATATTCCCGTCCCAGTTCAACGGTTTGTTTGAAACTGATCAGCAAGGGATCATTATAGTTGCGCAGGCCTTTGGGATCCCAGTAGATGATTTTTTTCAGCAGAGGCAATTCGTTCTTGATTTCCAGAAATTTATCGGTTTGTTCCTGGTCATTGACGATGGCAAATTTGACATCAGCGTGAGAGGCGATGTATTTCACTTCAGACGGGATGCTGTCAACGAAGATACCGGTCGGAATCCCTCCGGCTGCCTGGACTGCGAACTCACCCCAGAACCATTCAGGTTCATTGTCCCCAATAATGCCCACTGTATCTGACGGCTTTAATCCCAGGCTGACCAATCCCAGAGAAAAATGCTTTACCATGGTGTAATACTGCTGCCAGGTGAATTTTTCCCAGATGCCGAAGCGTTTCATGCACATAGCGGTGCGGCTGCCCCATTTCAGGGCGTTGCCGCGGATGATTTGAGGAAGGGTCTCAACTTTTATATTTTCATTCATGCTCTTCGTTCCTAACCCGCATCCGCCTGAAGTACCGGGCTCTGTCAGCGGCCAGCAAAATCAAATGGGTAAATAATTCTAAATATCTAAAAAATCATGTTCCGGTTTTACTAATTTCAGCCATAAAAAAACCTCCCGCCTGGGGAGGTTTGATATGCTCATTATTTTGGTTACGATTATTCTTTCAGATAAGCCATGTCCCACCCCCAAGCGCACTGTGTGCGCCCGGTAAAGATGAATGACATCTGCTCAAATCCAAAAATGCTCATTCGCTTCCGGTTAAACTTCTTTTTCACAACTATTAAGCACCATAACATATTAAAATCCATGATGTCAAATTACTTTGTAGAGGGCGTCTCAAACTAACCCCTGGCAAATTATTTAAGGGCACCCCGATCAGCACCGGGATGCCCTTTCAGCAACAAGGGTATTATTGGTCTATTATTTTTTGCGATTTCTTAAGATCAGAACCCCCACGGTCAGGACGGCGGCTGCCGCCACTACGATACCTGCAATCAAAAACCAGTTTGCCGGTTCGGATTCATCAGAGGTCACCGGAGCTGATGTCACCGGAGCTGATGTCACCGCAGTCTGAGCGGCAGTAGCCGAGATGGAGGCCGTGGTGGTGGTTGCGGTGGTCGTGGGGGCAACAGGCGCGGTGGTTGATGGTCTGGGAGTTGCCGAGGCCGGCGATGTTGAAGCGGCCGGAGTGCCGGTTGCAGTGGCGGTGGGAGTAGAAATATTCAATGCCAAAACGGTGTACACCGTAAAGTGGTTAGTATAACCGGAAATGGTATTATTGGCGGTGTTCACGGTGAAGGGCGGATTGATAGCGTTCCATCCGGGCGGTGTGGCGGCGGTGTCCCAAAAAGCAATAAACGGTTCTGTTCCGGGGACCGGATCATAGGGTAAAGTAATCAGAACCATGCCCAGTCCGGCGCCGGAAAATTTGGCTCCGGCGGGTTCAAATTTATAGAAGATATTGCCGACCCGGAAAAAGGAGCCGGCAGGCGGAGCGCCGCCGGGATTATTGACACGGGTTATCTTGATTTCGGTTAAAGCGGTGCCGTTGGCTTTGCGACCGATGGTACCGGTCGAAATATCCAAACGGGCTTTGCCATCATCTGATAACGCCGTGACGCTGGACAAAAAAGCGCCTGTGGCAGAGTTAATTTTGCCGGTCAGTTCAGTAACGCCGGCTACCGGGGCCGGGGCGGTGGGAACTGCTGTAGTGGGAGATGGCACGGGCACGCCGCCACCTCCACCACCGCCGCCACCTCCTCCAGCGGGTGTTGGAGTAGGCGAAGGCGAAGGCGAAGGCGAAGGCGAAGGCGAAGGCGAAGGGGAAGGCGAAGGCGAAGGGGAAGGCGAAGGGGTAGGCGAAGGGGTAGGCGTAGGTGTCACCTCATATTGAATGTAAGAGCCGTTTTTGTTGACATCGGTATAGGTAAATACTTCACGAGCTTCAGAATGATTATTGGTTACCCGGATTGCCAGACGCTCAGTCGGTTTAATGGTATTGGTTCTGCTCTGGGTTTTGCGATGCCGGATATCATTGGCCGGATAATTGGCGAAGTACAGAGAGGGAAAAGTGCTGATGCCGCTGAACTCCAGAAAAGCAGTCCCGTTCCAGACGCCAAGCTGGATGCTGCACCCTGAGCCATGCGTTCCCCAATCTTGGTCGGTAAAGACATCAAAATACCAGGTTCCTGCGGGGTATACGGTATCACCCGTTGCCGCTGCGGTGTCAATCCAAATCGCCGAGGCGCCTGGATTCAGAGTGACTTTGGGACCTCCATCTGCACCCACCTGGACCATGTTGTAGCCGCCGGTCGCTGTTTGAGCGGACAGAAACCATTTCAGCGGAGCGGTCACCGCCGGAGCGGGAGGTGGGGTGCCATCAGCGCCCGACTGCCGGGCCGCCGCGCTGAAAGGTATGGCCAGGACCATCACCAGGATTAATATCAGCCCGCTGGCCAGAATCAAGCGTTTTTTCATTTCTGTTCTCCCTTAGTGTATTTTTGAATCGAGAATAATAGTCAGGTTTAGAAAATCGATTGCTGCTTATAGTTTAGTGTATCCTCTTTTGTAAATCAAAAACATCTCTAATCTCTCGTTCAACTTAAAAGCTCTGTCTGTCAATGGGACAAGGCGCCGCTATTTCGAAAACAAACCCAGCCAGGCTTCCAGAATTTGTGTTCCCCAGACCAGCGTTACAATGGACGCGATGGAGAGAAACGGCCCGAAGGGAATCACTTCTTTGCGCTTTTTGATTCTGAAAGCCAGCAGTACAATCGCCGTCAGTCCGCCCAGAACAATGCCGCCCAGCACAGCTACCAATACTTCCGGAAAACCGGTGGTCAGCCCGATGAAAGCCGCCATCTTGACATCCCCGATGCCCATCCCGCCGCGGCTGACCAGGGCCGGTATCAGCAGAATGACAAATCCGGCTGCCGCCCCGATCAGGGCGTTAACCGCACCCCAACTGGCGATGTTAGAGTGGGGCAGACCGGTTTTGATGAAGAAGGGCGAAATAGCCAGGGCAATCAATAATCCCGGAAAAATCATCTTGTTCAGGATCAACTGGTGTCTGAGGTCAATCAGTGCAATGGCGATATAGATATAGGAGTAAAATGAGATGATGGCAAAATCCCAGCCTGGCCCTGAATACCGGAACAGGAAGGCCGTCCACAGCCCGCATCCCAGCTCCACCAATAGTACTTGCAAAGGTATTTTAGCCCGGCAATAGCGGCAGCGCCCGCGTAAGAACAGGTAACTGATCACCGGTATCAGGTCCCATCCGGATAACCGGCGCTGGCAGGCATCACAATGCGATGGCGGTTTGAGTAATGAGCGGTCAGCGGGCAGCCTGTCAGCAACCACATTGATAAAGCTGCCGAAAGCGGCGCCTAATATGCCCGCAATAATAGTTAAATATATTTCCATATTATTTTTTCATTTTGGCGAATAGACGCGGCGGCGTCAATAGCGCCGGGACGTAATGCGGGATGAATATTGTACCGGTGTGACTGGGTAATTAGTTGTAGTTCCTTCAGGGGTCGCCGGAAAGCCACCCTCAGGCGGTTGATCGCTATCAGCCGTCCAGGGGAGGATGTGTGATCATACTGTGATTTTATGCAGGCTGTATTTAACCTGATTGTGATCAAGCCGCTATATGATGGGAAATATAACGAGTTAGCAGGAGCGCCATCAAAATGGTTGTCAACAAAAATACAGGGACAGGGATTGAATCCGGTTTGATACGGAATCAGGGTTTGTTACCCCGGATGTTGGATGAGCGTTTTGCGGCTTTTGGCAGCATCCGGTACTTAGGTCATACTATGGTATCCCTCCCCTATGACTACCGCGGAAAACTAGATTGACACAGGACTTTGTTCCTATCCGGGCGGTATGACGTATGGGTGATTGAATGGATTTTGGGGTGTGTTACAGTAATAATAACAGTCAAAACATATTGAGTGAATAAATAAAAAATAATAATTATCGTAGGAGGATTCAAATGTTAAGGAAGTTATTCAAGCAGTTCAAGTATGGACAAAAAGGTTTCACCTTGATCGAGTTGCTGGTGGTGGTGGCGATCCTGGGCGTGCTGGCGGCGGTGGCCGTACCTAACGTGGGTAAATTTATCAACAAGGGTAAGAATGAGGCCGCGGAAACCGAGTTGCACAATATTCAAACCGCCACCATGGCTATGATGGCCGACAGCACTACCGGTTTGCTGGCAGCCGGCTTAACCGATCTGACTGATATGGACTCAGTGGTTACTACTGATACCCCCGCCTTATCATTAAGCGGTTATATGACCGGTTTGAATTCTGATGGTACGGTTAAGAGCAAATTTTCGTATTCCTTCACTGAGCAAGGAACAGTGACTCAGATAGCCCCCTAACGGGGTATGAACTGGGAGGAGGTAATATAACCATCAAACAGGGGGAGGCCTCATGAGGCCTCCCCCTGTTGTACGTAAAAACACCTATTGTATTTGGACGTTAATGACCATGGTAATTTAAACAGAATATGCTAGTATTCCATATATATCCAACTATCCGGGGGTGCTGCTTATAATTTGGAGTTGATATGTTAAAAAAGCTGTTTCAGAAATCAAAAATCTGGCAGGCCGGGTTCACCCTGATTGAGCTTCTGGTGGTGGTGGCGATCCTGGGCGCGCTGGCGGCGGGGGCTGTCCCCAGCATCGGAAAATTTATTAACAAAGGCAAGACCGAGGCTTATGCCACTGAATTGCATAATATCCAGCTGGCCACCATGGCCATGTTAAATGACAGCGCTGACGGAGAGTTAGTCCCTATCTCCGGCGTCAGTATTTTGAGCAACGTGGTGACCACAGACAGCCCGCCCCTGAAGTTAAGTGACTATCTGATCCCGCTGGATGTGGATTTATCCAGCCGTTCCAAATGCACTTATGATTTCACCGCTGACGGAACAGTCACTCAGCATTTGCCTTAACCGGCCGGGATGAAATTATTTCGTTTGCTGGTAGACAGCAAAAAGTCTTTGTATCACCGTTACCGTACTCAATAGCGCTATCACTGCCAGCGCTCCCACCAGGAAATAATGGCTGATTCCGCTCAAAAGCAAGCCCAGACCTAACACCACCACTCTTTCCGGGCGGGTGGAGATACCCACCTGGCAATCCAGATTGGCGGCTTCAGCCCGCGAGCGGATGTAGCTGACCATGAAGGAAGCTACTATGGCTGTTCCAGCCAGGAGCACAATCCAGGGTTGAAAGACTGCCGGATGAAACAGATAATACCCCATCACGCCCAGCAGCATGGCGGCTTCCGAGATGCGGTCCAGCGTGGAATCCAGAATACCACCGAAGCGGGTGACGCGGTTAGTGCCGCGCGCCAGTGCGCCGTCAAGGAAGTCAAAGCAGCTGGAAAACAACATCACCCAGCCGGCGGCGAAGAGATGTCCCAGGCAAGCCAATGCGGCCGCTGCCAGGACAATCACGAACCCTGTCCAGGTGATCATATTGGGGGTGACGGGGGTCCTGGCCAGGACCGCCACCAAAGGCCGGGTGACGTGCACGGCCAGCGCTTTGCGCAAAGACTGCATTCTGGACGCCGTTACAGCAGTTTTGTTCTTTGAGATGGATGACCTCCAGTACGGAGAAGTGAGGAAAGAGGGCGGTCTTTCCCGTGTTAATCCGAAAAGATTACACAAAAGTCCGTGTGTTTTTATTTTTCAGTGATTTCCGGTAATAATCCAGCACCTTGACAGCAATCTG
>DAOUAU010000387.1:0-14692 GCA_034433195.1 Dehalococcoidales bacterium | reverse complement strand
GGAAAAGAACTTTTTAGGCTCAATATTTGTCTAAATTCGAAAAAGTGAGAAACTCAGGTATTAAGACCATTAATCATGGTCAGGAGGGATATAGATGAATACTAACTGGTCTTTGCTGACACGCGAGCAAAAACGAGAGCAAAGACTGGCTCCACATCTTTCCGGAGTAGGCATCAATTTCCGCAATGCCGAAGCCAAAAAGATGTACCATGAACGGATCACCCGTACCATCAAGGCCATGATGTGCCAACAGCCGGACCGTGTGCCGGTCAACCTGCCAGTTGGCTTCTTTCCGGCCTACTATGCCGGTGGCACTCTAAAACAGGCCATGAATGACTACCCGTTCCTGAAAACCGCATGGCTTAAATTCATGGAAGATTTTTATTATGATATGGATGCTTTCATGGCTCCGTCACTGGTTTTCTCCGCTCCGGCCATGGAGATTCTGCAATACAAACCCTACCAGTGGCCCGGCCACGGCCTGGGTGACAATGTCAATTCATACCAATTCGTTGAAGCCGCCTATATGAATGCGGACGAGTATGAATATTTGATTAAAGACCCTTCCGATTTTGCTTTCAGAGTGATGATACCGCGCTCGGTCGGCTGCCTGGAACCTTTAAGCCAATTCCCGGCTTTAAATTCCTTTATGGGCATGCCCATGGGCATTGCTTATCCTTTCATGAATCCCAAAATGCGGGAGGCTTTTCAAAGCCTGATTAAAGCCGGTGAAGAACTGGAAAAACGTTCGCACTACATCATGGAATTTGACAGGGCATCACAAGAAGCTGGTTTTCCGGGCGGAGGGGGCGGGTTAGCAGTCGCGCCTTTCGATATCATCGGAGACTTTTTACGCGGCACCACGGGCACTATTCTGGATATGTACCGCCAGCCGGAGAAATTACTGGCAGCTATCGATGTCTTCACTGAACAAACCATCACTCGTTTGATTTCCAGTATTAACGCTAACGGCGGATTCTCGGTCAGTTTCCCGCTGCACAAAGGCGATGATACTTTTATGTCAAATAAGCAATTTGAAAGATTTTACTGGCCGTCTTTAAAGAAAGTAATAGACGCCCTGATTAATGAAGGCATTATGGTCTCCTTGTTTGCCGAGGGCAAATACAACCGGCGTCTGGAATACATCGGGGATTTCCCGAAAGGCTGGGTGCAATGGCGTTTTGACCAGACCGATATGGCAAATGCCAAGAAAATGGTAGGGAAAACCTGCTGTATTAGCGGTAATGTTCCGGCCTCCGTCATGCTGTACGGCTCTCCCATGGAAGTTAAGGAGTATTGCCGCAGACTGATCGAGACCTGCGCTCCCGGCGGCGGATACGTCCTTTCCGGCGGTTCCACCGCCACTGAAGCCAGTCCGGCCAACCTGCGGGCTTTTATGCAAGCCGCACAGGAATTCGGGAAATATTAGCAATATAAAAGGTGTCAATGCCAATTGTACAACACTATCAATCAAGTCATCTCCACCGAAATCGATAGCGTCATGCTGTTGATTAAAGACGCCATAAAGCGAATGGAAAGTGAAGGAAACTATCAATGGGACTCAGCTTATCCCAATCGCCAGATTATTTCGGATGATGTTGCCTCAAGCGCTTTGTATTCCATCCGGCTATCTGGTAGTCTGGCTGGAATTGTAGCTTTAAATGAAAAGCAGTCTCCTGAATATCAGGGCGTATACTGGACAGATAGTCTCGGATATCCGTTAATCATCCACCGCCTGTGCATCCATCCCCAATTTCAAAGACAGGGTTTGGCAAAGCGTCTGATGCTATTTGCAGAAGGCTATGCCAGAGAAAACGGTTATAGTTCCATTCGATTGGATGCCTTCAGCCAGAATCGCAAGGCTCTCAGCCTTTATGATGCCCTGTTTTATCAACGTCGCGGCCTGGTAAGTTTCAGAGGCAAAGGGGATTTCTGCTGTTTTGAGAAATTACTGTAAAATGAACCGGATGAGACCTTTAAAGCAGACGAAAAATGGAAGATAGCAGGGCTGAATTGACCCGCGAGAAAAAACGTGATTGACAGCGATGCTGGAAAAACCTCGTTCCAGTATCTCTGTCCGGCTTTTACGAATCAACATGCAGCAGAAAAACCATGAAGCGCGAAGTAAATTATCAGTGAAACAGCCGTGATAGACAATTGGTAGTACCCCGCTGATGCCTTAATCCCGTGTTCCAGATCATGTAACCAATAAGTCAACTAAAGCAATCGACAAAATATAATCTAATCTTGAAAACCACTTTAGTAAACCACCCCGCCGCCGGCCGGGCGGAATCATGCCGTTTTTCCACTGATCTTCATTGTTTGTTAATAATTCCCCATTATAATCTTAAAGTATACCTGGGAAAAAGCCATACAAGGGGGAAGCAGTGTTCGGATTTAACAAAAAAAGGAAAACTCTGTTTATTATTCCTTTCACCATCGGCGCTCTGGCTTTCGCCGCTTTTGGAATATCCAATTTCGTGCAAGCCTGGCAGAACCCGTCCAGCGCGAAGTTGGCGGCCGGTGAGACTGCCATAATATCCACACAGAATATCAACGGTATCCATCCTGATGGTGGTATATGCAATTTTCTTAATTGCTCTGCCTGCAGCGGCTGCCATATTTCAAAACTTACTCTCATGCCGCAAACTGATGACGCCCGGACTGTTATCGCGGCAGAAGGCAGCCATTCCTATTAAAAGGTTGTAGATTGCTTCAGTGACGTTTATAAAGAGGTAATAATGAAAAGCAAAATATTAATCAGCACCATTATCATTTCTGTTCTAATCGGAATAATGGGAACAGCTTTCGCACCCGCAGTTGTCAGTGCAGCCTCAACCGTCTGGAACTCCTGCACCAAAGTATCAACCTATTGTTACTATCCCGGACTTTGCAAATCATATATTGATACCAACGGTGATAAAATATGTGATAGAAGCCAACCCGCTCCGAATGCCATTATGACCCCTGTTATTACCGCTACCAATGCGGTTGCGCTGGCTGCCACCCCGAGTGTTACAGCGGCCGTTACTATTGCAGCCAATCCCACTCCATTATCCACAGCCACCGCTGCCGCAACGCCCGCTGCCATTTCCGGCCTATCCATCTCAAACACAGTACTGCCGGAAAATGATCCTCAGTGGGAACCAGCCACTGCTAATTCCACCAGAATTATCAACAACAGTTATTTTTTGATTCCGATATTATTGGTTTCAGCCTTGCTGTATTTATTTAGCTGGGTCCTGGCAGTTCGCAAAAAGATTACCCTGCATATGCACCGCAAAATCTGGAATACCGCTTTACTGGTTTACGGGTTGGTCACCATACTTTTAGGACTACTGCTAACCATCCGGATAGAAACGGGATTTAACCCTTCGCTGCCCTTTGACATGCTGTTCTGGCATGTGGAAGCCGGTATCGCCATGGGTTTTGTCAGTCTGTTTCATATTATCTGGCATAGAAAATATTTTACTAATATTCTCAAAAACTTCAAGACAAACCCGGTACGGGAGGGAAAAATGGCTGCATCGCTCGAAACCAACCTCTCGCGTTCGGAAAATAAAGAATAACCGCTTGGTCAGACCGGACAAAACCGGACAGGGCTGCCGCAGTATAATTGATTCAGAGGCATCAAGCCAGTTTGAAAGCCGCATTCAGAATAATGGGAAAATACTTTTATTGGCTTATTAAGCGCCCTGATTCCTTCCTTGCTGGCTTCAATTGCACAATTAACATGGCCGCCAGCACGCACAGCATACCCAGAATGATGCGCCTGGTCAACTGATCATCCGCCAGTAAAACCCCGAAGATGCCCGCGAAGACGGGTTCCATGGTCATCACAATAGAAATACGGGCAGGAGAAATCAATGATTGCGCCCAGGTCTGCACAAAAAAGGCTCCGGCGGTGGCCAGTAAAGCTGTAATCCCAACCGCCCACCAGACGCTTGAATCAGGCGGGAGTTTGATGCCGCCGGGAATCGATGCCAACAAAGTAATTACCGCCACAGTCAATACCTGTAATACAGCAAAACGGTAAATTGGATACCGGGACGACCATTCCCCCAGACCCAGGATATGTAAAGCGTAGAAGAGGGCGCAGACCAGAACCAGAGTTTCTCCGGTTCCCAATCTCCAGCCGTGCAAACCCATCAGTCCAAGTCCAGCCGTCGCCAGCGCCACTGCCATCCAGGTCTGAGCATTTATCTTCCTGCGTAGAAATACCCAGGCGAGTAAAGGAGTAAAAACTACAAACATCCCGGTAATAAACCCGGCAACTGATGCTGAAGCATAAACCAGTCCGTAGGTTTGAGTGATATAACCGGCGCCCAAAACCAAACCGAGTAAAACACCTCGCCCCAGTTCCTGCCGGGTTAAACCTTTCCAACAAAGGGGATGAATAGCCAGCATGATCAAACCAGCTGCCAGAAAACGCCAGGTTAAAAAATCCATCACCGGCATGCGGTTAATGGCATCCTGCACCACCACAAACGTCCATCCCCATACAGCGGTTACGATCAGCATGGATCCTGACGCCAGACCCGGAGATTGTTTCCAGTTCAAAGACATTTCGGGCTCCAGAGTATTGCTATAAATTCGTTATCGATTTTAACACATTCAAGTCCTTGATTCATTGTACGTATAGGACACCAGAGTATTATATTGAGCTTGTTGGCCCGGGAATGCATCTTTCGCGGATCGATCTTTTTCGCATTATAATCCCCAGTCACACTATCATGGTTTATGCGACTTCAAAATGGGTCTTGATACAGACCTTATTTGGTGCTCAACCTCATCGTCCAACTGCCCGCTATCAGGGATACTGGTTAAAGAGCAATATCCAGGAGGCCGTCATGTCATCAATCAGGGTTGGGAAAAAAGCTGTTTCCGGGTTATCCGTGGTCAAATGGGATTCCAGCTACAGAGTTGGTATCGCTGAAATGGATCAGCAACACCAAGTAATGATGTCAATGATCAATGAACTGAATGAATCTATCCTCCAGAGTAAAAACCGTGAAACACTGGAAAATGCCCTTGACGCACTGATTCATTACGTTAAAAAACATTTTGCCGTTGAAGAGAAACTCTTCCTTCAATATGCCTATCCGTGGACGGCTACACACCAGGCCGAACACCAGGCTTTTATCCAGAAATTAACCGATATTCTACAAGAATACAAACTCTGTAAATCGTGTCTTGACAACCTGCTCCCGGCTTTCATGAGCAATTGGTTAAAGAATCATATTATTGGCAAAGACAAAACCTACAGCTATTTCTTTGTCATGAAAGGCTTAAAATAAAACATCTCACCGTGTCCGGTTGAAGGTGGCTCTGGACGACTGCCTGCCAGTCAGAAACAGAGAGGGAGATTGCCGCGCATGCTGGATGCTGTAAACACGGCGTTTTAGTAAGCCCGACCAGAGATCGTTTTCGCTCCTTGACCAGGTTTGATTGCCCACGTCTATTCTCTGTTGAATAAACCGCCGTGACCAGATCCTGTTTTTAGATTTTTAACCACCTGACCGCCGTCTTTCAACTTCCAACCAGATAATCATAAGTTATTTGTGAGGTTATTTCAGAAAATATGACTACGCTTTGAATCCGCGCCACTATACTCATCTCATCAGACAAGGTTTTTGGTACTTTGAAGGCTGAGCCAAAGGAGATACCAGAATGCCGTCATTATCCAAAACAAATTCAAATACCGATTCTATTTTCCTTAAATGGGACGTCAGCTATCGCATTGGCAACGCAAAAACAGATAAAACTTACAGCTGCTTCTTTTTAAAAAAAGGATTGAACTGAATTGATCCTGTGGCCGGATACTGGCCAGTAAATCGGACAATGATGGCATCAATAACAGTCACTAATTACGCTTTCGCTGGCGTGTTGAATGGATCAGACAACCTCATAGTGATGGAGATGCCGCAGAGGCAAAAAATATTATCCCATTAACCAGGGCGTTTCTGAAAACCAATCCAGCGGGCTGACCTCAATCCTCTCACCCGCTGTTACCTTATTAACGCCCGGCGGGATTATTGCGATACCGTCAGAAGCCGCAATGGAATGCAACACTCCGCCAACGCCCACATCGGCAGGTCTGACCTTAATTATGCCATTTTGTGATTGACGCGAAACCCAGACCAGGCGCGTTTTACTACCTGCATTGGAAAAAGTTCCGGCGGCCTCAGCCGTAATGGTCTTTAAACTGAAATCCATTCCCCGCATCTTTAAGACAGCCGGACGCACCAGAGCCTCAAAAGAGAGCATGGCGGCAACTGGATTACCGGACAGAACCCAATGAGGTATCTCAGCCTGACCATTTCCCGTCTCCTTGCACAGTAGACCAAAAGCCGTGGACTTCCCGGGTATCATTTCCACTTGATCAAAAATAATTGTTCCCATCTCAGCCGTAATTTCTTTGACCAGGTCGCGGTCACCCCCGGCCGAGCCGCCGGTGGTAACTAACATATCACATTGCAGACCGCGCCGCATCTGTTTTCTGATCGATGGCAGGTTATCACGCGCGATATTGAGAATCCTGGGCAGACCGCCGCAGCGCTTGACCTGGGCTGCCAGAGCGGTGGAATTACCACAATAAATTTTAGCTTCCGCCAATAATCGTCCGGGCTGTTCCAGTTCTTCGCCCGTAGCCAGAATCGCCACCACCGGGCGCCTGATCACGTTGATTTCAGTTAGCCCTGCTGAGGATAACAATCCAATTTCTCCCGGCCCGATAGTCTGACCTGGTTGTAAAATAACTGACCCTCTCTTAATTTGCTCACCTGCACGGCGGATATTGCCCCCGGCCGGCACCGCTTTTAAAATTCCTATTTGCCCTTGATTGCGTTTTTTTCGGGATTTTTCATCACTATCTTCAAACCCCACCACACAATCAGCTCCTTTCGGCATCGGAGCGCCGGTCATAATCCGGATCGCTTTCCCCCTGGCCGCACTTACCACTCCAGCTTGCCCGGCGATGATTCTTCCACTAACTTCCAGGATAACCGGATTATTACTGCCGGCGCCTTGAATATCTTCAGATCCCACCGCAAAACCGTCCAGGGCGGAAGCATCCCAGTTTGGAACATCTATTTTTGCTGTGATAGCTTCAGCCCCCACCTGGCCCAGGGCTCCCAGCAGGTCTTTCCGTTCATCCCCTAAAACATGGATATTATTTAATATCAGGGCCCGCGCCTGTTTAAATGCCACTTTCTCCATTTTGGATTGATTCCTTTTTAAAAACCTGATCGTCTAATAATAACGACGACCAGCCTGTTGTTCGATCAGTGCATCAGTTTTGACCGGTGCCACCCGGCAATATACTGCAGTTGCGGATTTTCTTTCTGTGCCGGTAAATAGCACCCACACAATCGACCTGATTTTAGATTCACTTTCCCACCGTAGTATAATAACGGTTTCCGGCGCATCCCCGGCACAACTTCCGCTCGTCCTGGCGCACCTCCCGGCCGTCCATCACCCTCTCGGAGCAAATCTCACAAAAAGCCCTTTGATGAGAATGACCGGGCATATCCGTAGGAGGTATTTGTATCGTCACATCCTCCAGAATCACCAGTTCGCTGTCCGGCATTTGTCCGATTTTAATCGCCACTTCTTCTATGGGGCCGCTGCTGTCAAAGCTTTCACGGATAGTGGCCCGAACGGCCTTTCCGCTCTCCAGATTGACAAAACTGGCGGCAAATTTGCCATAATCGATATATTTGAGGGTACGGTGCCCCAGTGTGCAGCGGGTAATCACCTGTACAGCATCTGTCATACAGCGGTCAACTTCAACAAAAACCATCAAATTTTTGTTTTTCACCGCCGGGTCAAATCCCAGATGACGTAAGGCTGCCAGTGTCATTTTGGTTCCCAAAGCTATTCCGGCACAAGCATGTCCGTGATAGTCAGCCGATTTGCGGAAATAATGTTCAAAATCATTCATTTGCCACCACCAACCTTTTAATAGATACTATAAGAGAGATAACTCAATTTCACAAGCCGCCTGGCCAAACCGGGCTTTTTAAACAGGACTGATACAGGGGGTGAGTCATGAACAAGAACAATCATACGGCTGGAACTCTTTTAGCTGCCGCCAACAACATGGAGGCTCTGGTGAGTTACCAGGAAGGTTCAGTGGTCAGCCGGACACTGATCGATAAAACAGCGGGAACTGTGACCTTGTTTGCCTTTGCTGCGAAACAGGGCTTAAGTGAACACAGCGCGCCCTATGACGCACTGGTTTATATTTTAGATGGAGAAGCCGATATCACCATCGGAGGACAACCTTTAAAATTAAAAACCCGGGAGATGACGATAATGCCGGCCAATGTCCCACACTCTCTGACCGCCAACCGGCAGTTTAAGATGCTGCTGATTATGATCAAAGCCTGATCAAGGTCAGTCCCTAAAGGCCAGGCCTTAGATAGTTCTTCTTGATATCCGGGAAAGCCGCCTTGAAGCGCCGCAGGATGCCGTTTGAACTGAGATCGTAGTTATCACGTATTTGTTCCGGGTTGCCGTGTTCGATGAATCTGTCAGGCAGTCCCAGTCTTTCGATCCTGATATTTCCCATTCCGCGGCGGGACAACATGGCTATCACTGAACTGCCGAACCCACCCTGCAAAGCGCCTTCTTCCACAATCAACAACCGCCCGCATTTACCCGCTGCCTCAATAATAGTCTCTTCATCCAGCGGCTTGGCAAAACGAGTATTGATGACTCCAATTTGCAGATCTTCCGTATTTAAAACCTTAGCCGCAGCAAGAGCTGGATGGACCATCGACCCTAAAGCTAAAATCATCCCATCACGGCCTTCTTTGATCACCTGGCTTTTACCAATGGGTAACAATTGGTATTCGGGATTCAAGCTAACACCCTGACCGCCGCCGCGGGGATAACGAATGGCCATTGGCCGGCCAGCTTTCAGAGCGGTGTACAGCATGTGCTGTAGTTCGTCCTCATCTTGCGGCGCAGCTACAATCATGTTAGGTATTGCACAAAAATAGGCAATATCAAAAGCGCCCTGGTGAGTGGGGCCGTCCTCTCCCACAATTCCTGCCCTGTCCACCGCAAATACCACCGGCAGGTTAGGCAAGCTGACATCATGAATAATTTGGTCATAGCTTCTCTGCAAGAAGGTTGAGTAGATAGCAATGACCGGAAGATATCCCTGCGTCGCCAGTCCGGCCGCCAGAGTGACAGCATGCTGTTCACAGATGCCTGCATCAATCACGCGCCCGGGAAACTCCTCTGCCGCTTCCGACAGTCCGGTGCCATCCAGCATGGCCGCCGTAATGGCTATAATTTTTTCATTCTCACGCATAAAATGCCGCATTGTTTGGCCAAAGACCTGGCTATAGGAAGAATGACCGTTCTGAGTGATTTTAGGCCGCGGTGATACACCATGGTATTTAACCGCATTATTCTCAGCGGCAGCATAACCTTTGCCCTTGGTAGTCAGGACATGCAGCAGTACCGGTCCGCTTTCAAAATCACGGGCGCGTATTAACGCTGATTCCATGCTTCTAATATTGTGACCATCTAGAGGACCCAGGTAAACAAAGCCCATCTGCTCCCAAAAAGCGTTCGGCAGCAGCACTCTCTCCAGACCACGCTTGGCGCTTTTACTCCAACGCCAGGCTGATTTCCCCATCGGAAAAAAGCTCAAAACTTGCTTCAGGCGGGTTTTGACTCTTTCATAACGGCGATCAGAACGAACTTGATTAAGAAGATGAGCTAAAGCTCCCAGGGTGGGTGATATAGCCATACCATTATCATTCAATATCACGATCAATTTAGAGCCGGCATGACCGGCATGATTAATTGCCTCAAATGCCATTCCATTGCCCAGCGAACCATCCCCGATCACCGCCACCACCTGAAATTCGGCTTTTTTAAAATCCCGGGCCAAAGCCATGCCTAAAGCAGCCGAGATTGAATTTCCGGCATGACCACTGGTAAAGGCATCATGTTCACTCTCCTGACGTGAAGTAAAAGCGGAGAGTCCTCCATATTGTCGGATTGTAGAAAACTGCTCTTTGCGTCCGGTCAGTAACTTGTGAGCGTAACTTTGATGGCCGACATCCCACACTATTTTGTCCTGCGGGCTATTGAAAACGCGGTGCAAAGCAATAGTAAGCTCCACCGTGCCCAGACTGGAAGCCAGATGACCACCGTTAATTGATATGGTATTGATGATTTGCTGGCGCAGTTCTTGCGCCAGATGCCGCAGTTCGGCATAACTGAGCTGTTTCAAATCCTGCGGTGAATTGATCTTCTCCAGGACTCCGTTCACGGACGCTCCTTTTCCTCTTCCGGCGGTTTTGCTTATTCAATTTTAATACAGTGAGATAAATATTTAAAGCTGTCATGATTGGAGCCTCGTATTCGACCTTGCGATTAAACCCTGCTTCTGATACAATCAAATGCGGGATAAAAAAGGATAATTAGTCTTTTATCCTTATTTCCGGTTTGTCTCCTCAACACGTTGACACGGGCCGTTAGCTCAGCTGGCAGAGCATCTGACTTTTAATCAGGTGGTCCTGGGTTCGAGTCCCAGACGGCTCACCATCTCAGTTTTTATTTTAACAATATACGGCTTAGTCTGATTTCTACACGAAAGCCGGATTCGCCCGGCAGTCCGGCAACAAAAATCGCCGCTTTGAACCATTAAAGCGGGGTTTTTTCAAAAAACCAATACCCGGTTTTCAGGGTATTGTGGGTGAACAGGAAAATCTGAAAGCCCAACTGCACACATTCATTGAGAATGTTCTCAATAACATCGATGCTGGCCTCTTCTTTTTTGGTAATACGTTGACGTAAGATTATTGTGCCTTCAAATCAACCCATAGCTGTTTCGTGTCTTGATTCTTCAATAAACAAGACTCAAACTTCCATATATGAGTATTTACATAGTACGATTATCATGTTAAGATATATATAAATAGATTATCCAGAGGGTGACACCCTGGAACAAGGAGTTATTAAAAATGAACAGTTTTGTAAATAAAGTCAGCCAGTATCTGGGTCACAAAGATCTGACTCATTATCCTGAGTTGTATCTCAAAAGTAATCGCAATACCAATCTCTCGTATTCAATCGATCTTGCCAACTCCGCCGTATTATATGATAGTGCTCGAACTCCCCGCTCATTGAATTGGAAATTGATCTGATAAACCGCGCTGTCTGAGACTCAAGCCCCGCTCATCCATATGAACGGGGCCTTTCATTTCCTCCCTAATTATTGAGCTTGATTATTGATTCAACTATTTGAATAAAACCGTTATAATGAAGAAAATGGCTATTCTGTCATCCGACTCTATTGTCACATTTGGAGGATGTATGTCTAATCTCAACCAGCAAGCCGTGGAGCTGAATCAACAAATCAAAATACAATCCCCTGCAGTATATGAGTTGTTATCAGAAAAAGGCAAGGCGATTTTTTTCCCCAAGATGGGCATTTTGGCCCAGGGCAACGCCGCTAAAGGTAAAGAAATTAATGCCACTATCGGTACCGCTTATGAAGATAACGGAAAACCGATGGTCCTTCCCAGTATCGCCAGGAAATTACTGCTGGATGCAAGGGACGCCTTTCCCTACGCCCCATCGGACGGTCTTAAAACACTGCGTGAAAAATGGCTGGAACTGACCCGTTCGAAAAATCCGGAATTAGGTCATCAGAATATCAGCCTGCCTGTGGTGACCTGCGGGGTGACACATGGGCTCAGCATTGCCGGTTATCTCTTCACTGACCAGTTCGACAAAGTGATCGTATCTGACCTTTACTGGGAGAATTATGACCTGGTATTTACTAACGCATTTGGAGCGCAGCTGCAGTTTTTCAATCTTTTTAAAAACGGTCTTTTTGACATCGATTCATTTCAACAAACAGTAAATAGCGGCCCTATCGGCAAGAAAATAATTGTCCTGAATTTTCCCAATAATCCCTCCGGATATACTCCCTCCAAAGCTGCTGGAACAGCGATTGTACGGATATTGAAAGAGGCGGCTCAAGCCGGCAATAAGCTGGCTGTAATCCTGGATGACTCCTATTTCGGACTGTTTTTTGAAGAAGATACCCTGAGGGAATCACTATTTTCCGGGTTATCCGGATTACATGAAAACTTGCTGGCTATCAAAGTAGACGGCATCACCAAGGAAGAATACGCCTGGGGTTTTCGCGTCGGATTCATCACTTTTGGTATCAAAAACGGTCAATCTGGCCTATACAAAGCCCTGGAAGACAAAACAGCCGGCGCCATCCGCGGCAATATCTCCAATTCCTCGCACCCCTCCCAGTCGCTTTTTTTGGATTCACTAAAATCGGACACCTATCAGGCTGAGAAACAGCAAAACCGTGATAAAATATACCAGCGTTACCTCAAGGTCAGAACTATTTTAGCCTCTCATCCGGAGTATCAACAGTACTTTGAAGCGCTGCCCTTCAACTCCGGTTATTTCATGTGCGTTCAACTAAAAAGCCTGGATGCTGACAAAGTTTGGGAGACACTTCTGAATAAATACAGCACCGGCGTGATTTGTTACAGTGAAAAGAAACTGTTTCGCATCGCCTTCGCCTCCACCCCCACCCACCAAATAGAAAAATTGTTTGACAATATCTACCTGGCTTGCCGGGACTGCAAATAATCAGACACCACTCTACAGGATGACGGACCTTGCACGGTTGGGCTCAATCAAACAAGGTTCGTCCTTGTAAAGTTACCAGGCTAAACTTATTCATCACCTCCAGAGAGAAACGGCAAAGCGCACAAAAAGTCACTTTATCAGCAGCTCCTGGGCTCAGGCCTTTTATTTTCTTCATTGGTTATATCGTATATGTTAGCTATTTGACCCTCCAAAAAAGCTGTGTTACTATTAATTCATTACTTGTGACACTCGTGTCGAACGTGTTCATTTGAGGGTATTCTCTGGCTTTGCCAGCTCGGAGATTTAAAGTGCAAGTTGAGCAGGAGCTAGCTGGGTTTTCATCGAATTGCGATAGTCTGGTGACTATTGGAGTATTTGATGGAGTACATCTGGGTCATAAACATTTAATTTTTAAACTGAAAGAGCTTGCCGGTCAGCAAAACTTGTGCACCATTGCCCTCACATTCCACACTCATCCTCAGGAAGTGTTAACACCCAATTCCCAGCCCCCATTTTTAACTGACGCTCAGGAAAAGGCTGCGTTATTAAGAAAAGAAGGGGTTTCGGGAGTGATCGTCCTGACTTTCACACCCGAACTATCCCAATTGAGTGCCCGCCAATTCATCGACCTTTTACGTACCAAATTATGCATGAAAGGCCTGGTAGTCGGCCCAGACTTTGCTTTAGGGCACCGTAGTGAAGGCGATATTCCAACCTTGAAGAAAATAGGACGGGAACTGGGTTTCAGCGTTACTGTTATCCCGCCGGTTAAATTAAGGGGAGAAATCATCAGCAGCACTGTCATTCGCAAAGCCATGGCAGATGGTGATATGGAGAAAGTGCGGCGTCTGATGGGTCGTCCCTTCAGCTTGCACGGCAAGGTTGTTCACGGTTACGGCCGTGGAGCCGGTCTGGGTTTTCCCACCGTAAATTTGTCGGTTATGCCCGGCCAGGCGTTGCCACCGGACGGCGTGTATGCCACCTTCGCCCAAACTCAGAACAAGGTCTATCATTCCGTCACCAATATCGGGAAAAATCCCACTTTTGGTAACCTGAACCGCACTATTGAATCATATTTACTGGATTTCCGGAATGACCTGTATGAACAGGAAGTTAAAATCAACTTTATCCACAAATTGCGTGATGAGATTAAATTCTCCGGCCCGGATGAACTGACCAAACAGATTTATAAAGACATCATAGATACCCGAAATATACTCCGGAATCTTTATCCGGATATTTAACCGGCGCGCCCACTACAGATCTAAAACTATTCCTGAACAAACAAAAATTAAATATAAGGAGCACAGCAATGGCACAATTGAGAATTCCCGGTCCTACCCCACTCCCGCCGGAGGTACTGGCTATCATGGGCAAACAGATGATTAATCATCGCGGCGCTGAATTTCACGCTATGATGACCGCCGTCACTAACAACTTGAAAACCATCTATCAGACCAAAAATGATGTCCTGACCTTGACCGGTTCCGGCACCGGCGGATTGGAAGCAGCCGTGGTTAATTTCTTATCGCCCGGTGATAAAATCCTTTCTGTCTCCATCGGTGTCTTCGGTGACCGTTTTGCCAGCATCGCTCAGGCCTTCGGCGCCGTCATCATCAAATTAAATTTTGATATGGGCAAAGCCGCTGACCCGGAAGCCATCCGCAAATCACTTAAAGATAATCCGGACATCAAAGCCGTCCTGGTCACTCATAATGAAACTTCCACCGGCGTTACCAACGATATGCAAACTATTTCCAGGGTTGTGCATGAGTTTGATAAATTACTCATCATGGACGGCATCAGCGGTTTAAGTTCTATTGATTGTCAGGTCGATGCCTGGAATATTGATGTTGCCATTGGCGGCTCGCAAAAAGGCTGGATGGTTCCTCCCGGTTTAGCTTTTATCAGTGTCAACCAGAAAGGTTGGGATTATTTTGCCAAAGCTAAAATGCCGCGTTTTTACTGGGATTTAGGCAAGGCCAAACAATACCTGGCTAAAGAATAGAATCCATGGACCCCGGCCGTCAATGTCATTTACGGTTTG
>DAOUAU010000386.1:0-4612 GCA_034433195.1 Dehalococcoidales bacterium | reverse complement strand
TCATGATTTTGAATCCAAGACACGCTCTGTCAAGAAGCTTCTCACGGATGGCGATAAAGTTAAAATAACGATTATGTTCCGCGGACGCGAAATCACCCACGCCAACCTGGGTTGGAAATTACTGGAAAAGATGATGGAATCCCTGAAGGGGACTGTGGTGATTGAAAAGCAGCCGCAGATGGAAGGCTCCAGGATGTTTATGATACTGGCGCCGATGGTTGGACAACCGGTTAAACCGGCTGCCCCGGTACAGCCCAAACCCGCTGCACTTGAGAAGATGGCGGATAAAACAGCCGGGAAGACCAGGGAAGTAAATAAGGAAGAAAAAATAAAGGAATCAGCAAATGCCTAAAGCACCCAAATTGTACAAGATGAAAACTCACAAGGGAGCCAAAGACCGCTTCCATGCTACCGCTACCGGAAAAGTCCTCAGGACTAAATGCGGCAAGAGCCATTTGAGACGCAACAGGAATAAAGATGTCAAAGGTCAACTGGATGAAATGATCCCGGCCAACCATGCCGAGAAAGACAGATTGAAAGCCTTGTTGCCTTATGGAGCCAAATATATCCGCTAGGGAAGCCGGTACTACGGGATGAATTTTAGCCTGTGACGTTGGGATTAAAGCAATTAAATCTGAGATATAAAGTGGGGGTATGATACCGTGGCACGCGTTAAAAGGGGTGTTGTTTCACATAGACGACACAAGAAATTATTATCGTTGACCAAGGGGCAGGTGGCCTCTAGACATAAGCTGGTTCGCCGGGCTCACGAAGCCATGTTGCATTCTTTAAGCTATGCCTATTTTCACCGCCGGGAAAGAAAAGGCGATATGCGCAGGATGTGGATTGCCCGCATTAATGCCGCGGCTCGCGCTAACGGCACTAACTACAGTGATTTGATATATAAACTGGACGCCGCCGGGGTGGAGATTAACCGCAAATTGATGGCTGAGATGGCTGCCAAAGATCCCGGTGCCTTTGCGGAAATGGTCAAAACAGCTGTTCAAGCAAAATAATCCAACCCGTGTACGGAGTTCAGGAATCTGAATTCCGGATAATCCGGTAATTATTCAGGGCAACTGTTTAAAAACAATCCCTCCTCCGTACCGGGGGAGGGATACTCTTGTCTAAAGGGAAGCTTCAAAATGCTGCAACAAATTGAAGAAATGAAAATCAAAGCTCAGACTGAATTGAATCTGATCCATGATAATGCTGCGCTGGAAGCCTGGCGGGTACTTTATCTGGGGAAGAAAAGCGAATTAACTCAGATACTGCGAGGTTTGTCCGGGCTTTCGATCGAAGAAAAGAAAGCGCTGGGGTCAGCCGCCAACAGTTTGAAAATGGCGCTGGAAGAGGCCTACAATCAACGGCAATTGTCTTTGAAAGAGGCTGAAATCATGGCCGGGGCGCTCAAAGAAGCGGTGGATATCACCCTTCCGGGACGCCGGCTGCCGGTAGGGCATTTACATCCCATCACCCAGACCCTGAACGAAATGTGCGATATATTTAAATCCATGGGTTTTCAGGTGGTTGAAGGGCCGGAAGTTGAGCTTGAATATTTTAATTTTGATGCTCTGAACATTCCGGAAGGTCATCCTTCAAGGGATAAGATGTCTTCGTCCTGGATAGACTACAAAGATCAAAACGGGCGTCACCCATGGCTGCTGCGTACTCACAATACCTGTGTCTCTGCCAGAGTTCTTTCAAAATTTAAACCGCCTATTCGTACTGTCAGCCCGGGAAAAGTTTATCGTTACGAAGCCTCGGATGCCACCCATACTTCGATGTTTCATCAGATTGACGGCATCGCAGTGGATAAAAATATCACCATGGCGGACCTCAAGGGGACGCTTTATGAATTTGCCAGGCGCTTCTTTGGAGCAGACCGCAAAGTGCGTTTTCGCTGTGACTTCTTTCCTTTTGTAGAACCAGGCGTTGAAATTGCGGTAGAATGCTCGGTTTGTAAAGGTAATGGCTGCCGCTTATGCGGCGGCTCAGGTTATATCGAGGTCGGAGGAGCCGGAATGACCCATCCCGAAGTATTACGGCGCGCCGGACTGGACCCTGAGGTATATCAAAGCTTTGCTTTCGGTATGGGTGTAGAACGTCAGCCAATGTTGCGTTACGGTATCGAAGACATCCGGCTTTTTTATAGCGGCGACCTGAGATTCTTACAACAATTTTGAGGCTATATTTAAATGAAAGTACCGATCAAATGGCTTAAAGAATATGTCGATATGGTGACTTCACCGGCTGAACTGGCCCATGCTTTAATGATGTCCGGTAATGAAGTCAAAGCTGTGTTGAGCGCCGGTGACGATTGGGACAATGTAGTGGTGGGCCAGGTGACGGCGGTCAATCCTCATCCTAACGCGGATAAGTTACGGCTGGCGACGGTAGAAACCGGAAAAGGACCAGAAACCGTAGTTTGCGGAGCCTGGAATTTTAGCACCGGAGATAAAATCGCATTTGCCTCGGTCGGGGCCGTTTTGAAAGACGGGCACAGCGGGCAGACACTGCGTTTGAAACCGGCCAGGATCCGGGGTGTGGAATCCAGGGGTATGATTTGTTCTGAGATGGAACTGGGTATTTCCCAGGACCATTCCGGTATTCTGGTGCTGCCGGCAGATGCGCCGGTAGGAGTTTCTTTGAAAGACTATCTGGGTGATACCGTGATAGATCTGGATGTCACTCCCAATCGCCCTGACTGTTTATCAATAATTGGAATTGCACGCGAAGCGGCTGCCCTGACTAATCAGAAAGTACATATCCAGGAACCTGTCTATCAGGAGACCGGTATCCCTGTCAGCCAACAGATTCAGGTTGAGATACAGGCTGAAGACCTGTGCCGCCGTTATTGCGCCAGTCTGATCACCGATATTCAGATCAAACCATCTCCCAGTTGGATGCAGGATCGGTTGACAGCCTGCGGTCTGCGTCCGATCAATAATATAGTTGATATCAGCAATTACGTGATGCTGGAATATGGTCAGCCTCTGCATACCTTTGATTATGACCGCATATCCGGTCAGAAAATAATTGTGCGCCGGGCTAACGAAAATGAAATATTAACTTCACTGGATGGTGTGGAGAGAAAACTGAATCCCAATATGCTGGTGATTGGCGACGCCGAAAAAGCTGTGGCCATTGCCGGGGTGATGGGCGGTGCCAACAGTGATGTCACCGAACAAACACGCCACATCTTGCTTGAAGCTGCCAGTTTTGCGCCCGCCAATATACATGCTACCGGTGAAGGACTGGGTCTGCCCAGCGAATCACGTTACCGCTTTGAAAGAGGCATCTCAGCCGAGTTGGCGCTTCCGGCACTCAAACGGGCCACTCAATTGATTGCTGAATTGGGGGCGGGCCAGGTGGCGAAAGGCTGGATTGATGTTTATCCGGGACATCAAGCGTTAAAACCGATCAAACTGTTTCACGATAAATTACGGCGATTACTGGGAGTTGATTTCAGCCTGACCCAAATAATCGATACTTTGCAGTCTCTGGGTTTCGAAAGCGTGCAAACAGGTGTATCCGGTGAACTTGAAGTGACCGCTCCTTATTGGAGGAGCGATATCAGCATTGAAGAAGACTTGATTGAAGAGGTAGCCCGTATTCAGGGTTATGATAAAATTCCGAATACCCTTTTGGCTGAGCCTCTGCCGCAGGTCAATCCTGATCCTATATTGAAATTGAAAGATGATGTACGCACCGGCATGACGGCCAATGGTTTCTCCGAAGTGCTGAATTATTCTCTGGTCAGCCGCGAATTGCTGAGCAAAATATCATCTGATAATCAGACCTCCACCGAACCGCCTTTACGGGTGGCCAACCCGATGACCGCGGATATGGAATTTCTACGCACCGGTTTGAGGGGACCGTTATTGAGCGCCTTCGCTGCTAACCGGCGTTATCAAGATGGCGGCATCCGGTTATTCGAATTAGGCAGGATTTATCTTCCTCGTCAGCACTCCTTGCCGGATGAGCGGGAGACGCTAACTGCCGTAATGGGTGGCCGGCGTTATGAACGTTCATGGCAGAACCAGAATGAGGTGATTGATTTCTTTGATGCCAAGGGGACAATTGAAAGTCTGTTGCTCCGTCTGGGCTTATCTGCCGATTTTGAAAAAGGGCAGGATAAAGGATTGCATCCCAGAAAACAGGCGGAGATATATATCAAGAAGCACAAGCTGGGTACGTTCGGAGAATTGCATCCTAAGGTAGCGCTGGTGTTTGAGATCAACGAACCAATCTGCCTGATTGAACTGGATTTGCTGAGCATGCTGCAATTTGCTTCTGCTGACAGGGTGTATCATCCGGTTGGGCGCTTCCCGTCTACCGCGCGGGACCTGGCCTTAATCGTGGATGGTGAGGTGACCCACCAGCAAATTCAGAGAGTGATTCTTAGTTTCGCACTGGTGGAATTAGTGGAGATCTTTGATGTTTACTCCGGTGAACAGGTACCGGCCGGGAAAAAATCACTGGCTTACCGGGTTACTTATCGTTCACCCCAGCATACCTTGACCGATGAAGAAGTGACCAAAGTGCAGCAAAGGATACTGGAACGGCTGCAAAACGAACTTGGTGCGGTGCTCAGAAGTTAGGAGGCCGG
>DAOUAU010000385.1:0-6198 GCA_034433195.1 Dehalococcoidales bacterium | reverse complement strand
CATGTCTTGCTGTCTTTGCTGGCTAACTTTTAACTTTCATGATATTTATTCCCGTACTTGATGACCCGCGCTTTTTCGTTGGTGATCAGGCCTTTGCCGGTGAGGGGTTCGATTTTCTTCTGATGCTGAACTGGCCATCATTCTTTGAATAGCTGGTTCAATTCTTGAGGCAGTTTGATACCGTTATTTCCGGAAATGATGAAATGCCAGGGCAGTGTCCGGGCGCTGTCCCATTTTTGGTGTGCGAAGCTGTCAATGTCTATATGATGTTTCTGAACGGCCTCTTTCCAGTCCGGCAGGGATTCTTTTGAGATATCCGCCAGGACCGCGGCCAGGCTGCTGTCAGCGCGCGAAAGAACGGTTTGAACCTCGCTCCACTGCGGGCTTTCAAAATTGATCTTGACTCCCTGATGCGCCAGTTTGCTTCTGATCAAGTTGACGCGGTCTTGTACAGCCTCCAAATCCATCATGGGCATCCGCTGGAAAAAGGTGCCGGCTTTGGGGACAAAGGGAGAGATATTGAGGGTCAAGCGCGCTTTGCTGCGCCCTTTTTCAAGCAGCGCTTTCCCGGTTAGAGTTAGATCCGCGATGGCCTCAATGTCCGATTCAGTTTCTTGAGGCAGGCCAACCATGAAATAGAGTTTGAGCTGCTGCATTCCAGCCGCGGCAGCCATGCCGATAGCTTCCAGAATCTGGCTTTCCGAAACGCCTTTTTTGATTACTCCGCGCAGGCTCTGTGAACCGGCTTCCGGCGCCAGAGCCACCGAACGTATTCCGCCTTTGACCATCTGGCCAAATATACGAGAATTCAGGGAGGTCATACGCAGCGAACTGATGGAAAACCGGGCGCCAATAGCCAGCAATTGATCAAATAAACCTTCGATTTGGGGATGATCGGTCACGGCCGGCCCCACCAGCCCCATTCTTGGGCGGGATTTGAGGCCCATCTCAGCCTGTCTCAGCAGAGAATCAACCGAATGGAAACGCATCGGGCTGAAGGCGCTGCTGACCAGGCAAAAGCGGCAGTTATGAGCGCAGCCGCGTTCAGTTTCGATCAAATAAAGGTCGCTTAATTCGGTCTCCCGGGTCAGAACGATGGAATGAACCGGGAGTTCATCCAGTTGTTCAACCCACTGCCGGGCTACCGGCCGGTCAGGGTTATAGCGCGGCACCCACACCCCATGAATCCGCGACAACTCCTGTAAAAGAGCTTCCCGTTTTCCGCCAAGACCTTCCGTTAAGACAGGCAGCATAGCGGGCAGAATGGCCTCAGCTTCTCCAATGCACAGACAATCAAAGAAAGGGGCTACCGGCATCGGATTGGCGGTGATACAGGGGCCGCCGGCAATGATCAAAGGCCGGGTTTCATCCCGCTCCTCGGAATAGACAGGCAGTCCACTGGATTTCAGTATGGGAGCGATATTGAAATAATCAATCTCATAATTCAGTGAAAAAGCCAAAACTGCGAAGTCTGAAAGGGGGCGCTGAGATTCTACAGACAAGGGTAAAGCTCCGGCCTGCCTATTTTCTTTGTCCCAGAAAATTCTTTCGCAAAGGCAGTCTTCGCGGACGTTCAGGAGCCCGTAGATGGCCTGCAGGCCGAGGTTGGACATGCCGATGAAATAGCTGTTAGGATAAACAAAGGCAAATGGCAGCTTGCCGCCCCAATCCTTGATGATAGCGCCGCTTTCTTTCTCCAGCCGCTGGCGGGCTTTCTTACGTTCGTCCCAGGTGATTGAATGTTTCATATTGTGCTAATCAACAGTGTAGCAGATCAGAGGAGAAGGGGTGAAATAGGCTGTTAACGAAGGTGTAAGGCAGAAGCGATGAAATAATTGAACTATCTATGCCGCTGAGGGACTGGTGAATGCCGGGATTCAGGATGTGTAGCAGCGGCCGGGTCTTTGCCCTGGAATGATGATTGTCAGGGTATCTCGAAGTTCATGGACCTTCCGACCGGAAACAAGAACTGGAGTTAAAACGGTTTTGCCCGGATTTCAGCTTCCCAACTTCTTTCCATTATAAAAAAAGGCAGCGAGTCAATGATTGTCATAATGTGGTAATCCGCTGCCGCAGGATGGGCAATATCATACTCTGCCAACCCATTGCTCTGACAGCACTCAGATTTATTGAGTTGGACGCGTGTAGTTTTGTGCCAGGGTACCAACCGATGAAAGCCGCATTCAGAATAAAAAGCGGGAAAGTAAATTATTACCCCGCCCGACATACCTGCGTGCGATTATCACGGATCCAAAAATTGCGCTGATGGTTATTTTCTATCCGGACGGTAAATGGTTTGTTAGGACCACCCTGCCTGGCGCTCTCATTGAGTTCAATCAGGTCACTGATGGCATCTTGAATAGAGGTCTCCGGGCCATGTCCCATAATCTCAATATCCAAAAAATCGGGGGCGGGGCTATCACAACTGGGTTTGAAGGACAATCCATCCGGTGTAACGAACATGTACTTCTTCATACTTACACCTGCCTCTTCTAAAATTTGAGTAACCCTATTACCCTCCGGTGAACCGACAATCAATACCATTAACCGGCAACCTGTGCGGCTGCCGCATACAAGTAATACTGCCTGCTTCACTCTCAGCCGGCGACCTCTTCAGCGGAGAGGTCTGTGGTTACTGGCTGTTTCAACCTGTTTTAAGAGTACCAAATCTGGATATTTCTATTATACTACTACCATTTCAGTTTCGCATCTTTTGGGCGATTACAAAAATTTTACATTTTCCAGACAGACCGTTCCGCATGCAGCCGTTCCCAAAAAACGGGCCGGCCGCCTCAGTCTGCGGTTTCCGGCTGCCTGAGCCGATCTTGAAACTTAGCATTTGGTGTAACCGCAGCCCGGACAGACGAAACAGCCCTCCTGGTAAACCAGCAGATTGGAGCATTCCGGGCATTGTCCGGCCATATTTTTGACCAGTCCAAAATCCTGAACATTTCCACCCCGGCCTGAAACGCTACGACCGTTTCCGTTATCTTTAGCCGGATGAGCCTCTTTGTAGGCAGAAGTATATTTTTCCAGGACGCTGGCGATGGCATCCGCGCAAGATAAGATGGATTTGCCATTTTCCCAGGCGATGGAGGGGCAGCGGATGCCGCGTAATTGCTTAACCACGGAGTCCACGTCAACTCCGGACCGCAAAGCCAGTGAAATTAACCGGCAGGTGGAGTCCAGCTGGGCGGTGGCACAACCGCCGGCTTTGCCCAGATGTGAGAATACTTCACACAAACCCTGGTCATCTGAATTCACGGTGATATAGATACTGCCGCAGCCGGTGGTCACTTTTTCAGTGATGCCGGTGGTGACCTTGGCCCGCAAGCGGGGAGAGCGGGTCACTACCGCCGCTTCAGCGGTTTTGGTTTCTGTTTTCTTTTCTTTGCCGGTGGTCAACACCTGGCCTTCACGGCTGCCGTCACGGTAGATGGTGATGCCTTTAAGCCCCTGTTCATAGGCCATGATATAAACCTTGGCTACATCCTCGCGAGTAGCCGTTCTGGGGAAGTTGACGGTCTTGGAAACGGCGTTATCGGTATACTTCTGGAAGGCGGCCTGCATCCTGACGTGAAATTCGGGAGAGATTTCATGAGCGGTCACAAAGACCTTTTTGATTTCATCCGGAATTCCATCAATTTCGGCCAGATGAGCGCCCTCGGCCAGTTTCTGCATCAGTTCAGCCGTATAAAAACCGCAGCGTTTGGCGGTCTCCTCGAAGAGGGGATTGACTTCAACCAGACGAGCGCCATCCAGAATATTTTTGGTGAAGCTGAGGGCGAAAATGGGCTCGATGCCGCCGGAACAACTGGCAATGATGCTGAGCGTGCCGGTGGGCGCGATGGTGGTGCGGGCGGCATTGCGCAGCCTGGGGCCGTTGGTTTTATCATAAATACTGCCGGAGTATGCCGGAAAGACACCGCGCTCAGCGGCCAGTAGCTGAGAGGCTTTGAAGGATTCATCATTAATAAAGCGCATGACATCTTCGGCGGTTCTGAGGCCTTCTTCACTGTTATAAGCAACCCCGATTTGCATCAGCATATCAGCAAAACCCATTACACCCAAACCGATTTTCCGGGTCTCAAGGGAACGGGCCTCAATCTGCGGCAAAGGGAATTTGTTCACATCTATGACGTTATCCAGAAAGCGCACGCCGGTGTGAATCGTGCGGGCCATTTTAGGCCAATCGATTTCGCACCTTTTAGCGGTCTTTTTTACCATGCGGGAAAGGTTGATAGAACCCAGGTTGCAGGACTCATAGGGCAGCAAAGGCTGCTCTCCGCAAGGATTGGTGCTTTCTATTTTGCCTAATTGGGGTGTAGGATTATCCTGGTTAATGCGGTCGATAAAAACGATGCCGGGGTCACCGGTTTTCCAGGCACCGTCAACGATCTTTTCAAAGACCTTCTGGGCGTTCAGTTTCCCGGCTACTTCGCCATTGTGAGGATTGATCAGCGCATAATCGGCGCCGGCCTTGACCGCTTCAATAAATCCGGCGGTGATGGCCACGGACAGATTGAAGTTGGTCAGGGACGTCATATCTTGTTTAGCATCGATAAAATCCAGGATATCCGGATGGTCAATGCTTAAAATGCCCATGTTGGCGCCGCGCCGCATACCGCCCTGTTTGATGACATCTGTTGCGGTATCAAATGCCCGGATGAAAGAGACCGGGCCGCTGGCGACGCCGCCGGTGGAACCCACTCTATCCTGGTGCGGTCTCAAGCGCGAGAAAGAGAAGCCGGTGCCGCCGCCGCTTTTGTGAATCAAAGCGGTGTATTTCACCGCATCGAAGATTTCCTCCATAGAATCACCGACGGGAAGGACGAAGCAGGCTGAAAGCTGCCCCAGCTCCCGCCCGGCATTCATCAGGGTAGGTGAGTTAGGCAGGAACTCCAGTCTGGTCATGGCCTGATAGAATTCTTCTTCCCGCGCTTTCACATCAGCATCAGGATGATATTTCAGATCGGCAACGGCGATGGTCTGCGCCACGCGGCGGAAAAGTTCGGTGGGAGTTTCGGTTGGTTTGCCAGTTTTATCTTTCTTGAGATAGCGTTTTTCCAGCACGTGCAAGGCGTTTTCGGTTAAAGCCAGGCCGCTGTTGGGCTTACCTTTGGGTTTGGCCTGGACCTGGATCTTAATATCGGTATCTGTCATGGTGGTATCCATTGTGGGCTGCTCCTTCTGGTTGTCCTTCATTTGTGCTTTTAGATCTTTAGCCAGGATTTCCTTCACCATGTTCTGTATCTCTGTCACCGTAGGGGCAAATTTAACCTTGTTTTTAGCGTCCGAAACCAGCCCTTCCATGCCGGGCAATGAGCGCGGCTCGAGACGTTCGATGACCTGGTCAACCATGCCTTCAATGCGTTCCCTATCGGAAATACCCATTGACTCAGCCGCTGAAAATATAGCTCTGGCAATCTGAGTTCGGTTAACGGGCATAAAACACTCCTGACCAGTCAATTAATCAATAAGCAATTCACAGATAAAAAATAAGGATTCCTGGGAAGTTTACTTTTTTCTGGCTGCCGGGTTCTCCGGTTTGGTTTCCGGAATCAGCGGCAACTGTCCGGGTAACCGGTTTTTTTGTGTTACCACCAGGTTATCAACTGCTTCTTTCAGCGCCCGGATATCCGCGAATTCACGGTAGACGCTGGCGAAGCGAATGTAGGCAATATAATCCAGTTCTTTTAATTTAGCCATCACCAGGTCGCCGATCAGGGTGCTGGGCACTTCGCTCTTACCCTGGCTGTAGAGTTCGGCTTCTATTTCATCCACTACTTTTTCCACCGCACCGGACGGCAGAGGACGTTTTTCGCAGGCCTTACGAATGCCGGAAAGCAGCTTCTCCCGGTCGAAATCTTCACGGCGCTGGTCCTTTTTCAGAATAAACAGACTGGCCGGTTGTAAACGTTCATAAGTGGTGAAACGGGCAGAACAACTCAAACACTGCCTTCTGCGGCGGATGCCGTCATTGACATCACGAGAGTCGATCACCCTGGAATCTAAAAAATTACAAAAAGGACAATTCATCCATTCTAACCCCACATCTTGTGGTGTAAATGTATTTATACTACAATACATTGTGTTTGTCAAGATGTACTTTGGGTACAACAGGATCTTCCTGGAAGGGGTGAACAAAGCTGACGGAAACGCTTTCCGCGTTGTCTTTATTATAAAAAAATCATGGCG
>DAOUAU010000384.1:0-1816 GCA_034433195.1 Dehalococcoidales bacterium | reverse complement strand
CTGGCTATCATAAACCGCCGGACAGTTCTTGAGTTCAATACCCGTGATTTTACTCTCCCCCAGCAGCGCCTTGACTCCCCATGAGCAATTCAGAATTACTCCTTCCTCAACGGCATCTACAATATCGGCCTTGAAAGCCGGCATTTCCTGGCGTGATTCTAAACAAACCAGATTGACTATCCGGGCGCCCAAACGCAGGGATGTCCGGGCGGCATCAATAGCCACATTGCCTCCGCCGACCACTACCACCTTCTCTCCGATAACCGGTTTCAAGCCCAGGTTCACTTCTCTAAGAAAGGTGATGGCATCCACCACACCCGGTTTTTCTTCTCCCTGCACGCCCAGACGGCGGCTTTGCTGGGCGCCGATAGTCACAAAAATCGCTTGATATCCCTGTTCGAATAAATTACCCAGAGATTCGACGCGGGTACTGGTTTTAAACTCAACTCCTAACTGTTCCAAACGGCGAACTTCAGTGCCCAAAACTGCCGGAGGCAGGCGGTATTGCGGTATACCTGTTCGCAGCATTCCGCCTACTTCCGGTTGAGCTTCAAATACCCTCACCGGATAACCCAATTTCCTGAGATAATAAGCACATGCCAGACCGGCCGGGCCAGAACCAACTACAGCAATTTTCTCATCGTGCGTTGTTTCAGCAGAAAGCTGGACCATCCTGTCCCCGCCAAATTCCACCGCAAAGCGTTTTAAAGACCGGATAGCAACGGGCTGATCCACCTGGCTGCGGCGGCACTTATCTTCACAGGCGTGATTGCAGATATAGGCACAGACTGAAGGAAAAGGGTTATCATCCCGTATAATTTGTAAAGACTCCATAATGCGTCCCTGAGCTACCAGATCAATATATTCACGGATGCTCATATGCAGCGGGCAAACCGCCTGGCAGGGAGGCATCAGACTATGATCAGGGGGAGGAGCCTCGATGCGGGTTACCGAGATATCCTGCGGTTGGTTGGATTTGAATGTGATCATCTCGCCTCCTGAAAATGTGGATTTGTCTACCTGAATCTTGCGATTTTTTTCAGCATTAATATACAGAGTGTTTCATAGACATGAAGTTGATAGTTACGGGAAGTTGACCAGTAATTATTCCGGATTATGAGTTAGGAATAATACCGGCAAAGAAGTATAACTGATGGCAGGTGTATCTACCCGCTTTTACAGAGTAACAATGCGTTTGCGAATGGCGAACTTTATAAGCTCCGAGGTCTTGTGAACGTTCAGTTTATTCATCAAATTGGTCTTGTACCACTCAACCGTCTTGGGGCTGACCACCAGTTTTTCAGCGATCTCCCGGGCGGAATAACCTTCCGCCACCAATTTCAAGGTTTCTCTTTCTCTATCAGTCAATGAATCATAAGGCTCCTTATCTCCACCACTAAAGGTCTCGGTCTGGCAGAAGTTTATCAGAGCAGCGGCGGCAGAAGTGGAAAGATATGATTCTCCCCGGTAGACGGCTTGAATAGCGGCGGTCAGTTCGGTAGGTGAAGCCATTTTGTTGACAAACCCGCGCGCTCCGGCTTCAACCACCGGAATGACATATTCACTATCATCATATTGGGTCAGGGCAATCACCTTGGTCAAAGGAAAGTCGCGGCGGATTATCCGGGTAGCTTCCAATCCGCCCATGTTACGCATGGCCAAATCCATCAGCACAATATCCGGTTTGAGCGCTTCCACTTGATTAATCGCTTCCCGCCCATCGACTGCCTCGCCCACTATTTCAATATCCGCGATTAATCCCAGCAGAGCCCGGATCCCCTGACGAACCAGGGTGTGATCATCTACTATCAGGACT
>DAOUAU010000383.1:0-15330 GCA_034433195.1 Dehalococcoidales bacterium | reverse complement strand
TCGTCTGGTATGATAATGAGTGGGGCTATAGCTGCCGCCTGGGTGACCTGGCCGCTCTCATCGTCAAAAAAGGACTTTAGAGGTAAAGCATGAGTCGCGTCCGGTTTGGTCGTACGCGACTTATGCGGCTAACATATTGAAAGCTGAGATCTCCCCTGATAAAATATTTGACCTGCCCATCCCCATCCCCGGACATGAAGGCAGCACCCATCTCTATTTGATTCAATCAACCAAAAACGCTTTGATTGACACCGGACCGGCTTCGCCACTCCCTCTGGTATTTGCCAAATTGCGAGAGCTTCATCTTGACCCGCAGAATATTGATTTTATTCTCTCTTCTCACATTCACCTCGACCATCTGGGAGGTCTCAGTCAAGCTTTACTCCGCATGCCCCGCGCCAGAGTTATCGTCCATCCCAGAGGCATACCACATTTAATACACCCGGAAAAGCTGTGGCAGGCCAGCCTTGAAATGTCCGGCCAGGTGGCGCTGGCCTACGGCCAACCAGAACCTGTAGGTTCAGAAAAACTAACAGCCGCTGAGGAAGGCCGGCAAATAGACCTGGGAGGTATCCGGTTAGAAATTATCTTCACTCCCGGACATGCTGCCCATCATTTAAGTTATATCGATCGGCAAAACGGCAATCTTTTTGCCGGTGAAGCAGCAGGAGTTTATTTTCCGGATAGCGGAGTCATCCGTCCGGCCAGTCCACCGCCCTTTGATTTGGCGCAAACTCACAACAGCCTCAATAAAATGATCGCCACACAACCCCGCCAAGTTTACTATAGCCACTTCGGTTTTGCAAGGCCAGGCCTTGCAAAACTCAAGAATTTCTGCCAGCAACTGGAACTCTGGCAGGCTACCGTCTCCAGGTTTTTCACTCCACACAGAGAACTGGATAGTAATCTGGTTGAGCTTATTGTGGACGAAATCATGACGCAAGACGGATCCAAATCTCAGATGCGCCAATTCTCAGACGGTCGCCAGAAAACTGAGATCTTTTTCCTGCGAAACAACGTTCGCGGTTTCTGGAGTTATCTCCAACAGAATAGCAGCTCCACCAATAAACCTTAGATCTTATCAGGCATCTGTTTTGCTTTCCTTTACTATCTCTTCGGCGACAAGTTATAATTAGCCCATAAACACGCTATGATCATCGTGTTTAAATTAGATTACGGATTTCAGTCAAGGATATAGAAAAAATGTCACCAGCTATCGATGATATTATGCAGCAAAAAATGAATAAGTTGAACACTCTCAGGGAGGCTGGAATAGAGCCATTCCCGTATGGCTATCATCGATCTCACACCACTCGGGAAGCAGTCCTCCGGATTGAACAAAATAAAGAAAACCTGCTCACTCAGGAATTCACAGTCAAAGTCGCCGGACGCATCATGTCCAAACGCGGCATGGGTAAAACCAGTTTCATTGATTTGCGTGATGGCAGCGGAAAGATACAGCTCTTTTTCCGCATTAATAACCTCGAAGCCAAATATGAACAGGTCAAAAACCTGGATATCGGCGATATTCTGGGCGCTCAAGGTAAGCTGTTTTTGACCCGCACCAATGAACCTACCATTGAAGTGCAAGACTTCACCTTGCTGGCCAAAGCTCTCCAGCCTCTGCCGGAAAAATGGCACGGACTGGTAGATGTGGAAAAACGCTACCGCCAGCGCTATCTGGATTTAATTTCGAATCCGGAAGTGAAAAGGACCTTTGAAATCCGCAGTAGAACGATTACCGCTATACGCGGTTTTTTGAACCAGCGCGGTTTTCTGGAAGTGGAAACTCCCGTGCTTCAGCCTGAAGCCGGGGGCGCCTCTGCCCGGCCTTTTATGACCCATTACAATGCCCTGGATAGAGATTTTTTCCTGCGCATTTCCCTGGAATTGCACCTTAAAAGACTAATCATAGGCGGTTTCGACAAGGTCTATGAAATGGGCCGCATCTTCCGCAATGAGGGTATTGATTTCAAGCATAACCCGGAGTTTACCATGCTGGAGTCATATGAGGCCTATGCGGACTATCAGGACGTTATGCAAATGGTAGAGGATCTGGTTTCCAGCGTTTGCCTCCAGGTACACGGAACCATGAAAGTGGAGTTCAACGGGCAAACCATAGATTTTACCCCCCCATGGAAGAGAATTGAACTGCGGCAAGCCGTGATGGAATATTCCGGACTTGATTATGACCAGTATCCTGACACCGAGTCCCTGAAAACGGAAATGCTCAGGCGTGGTATGCAGTTCGATATCAACCGTGAAAGAGGCAAATTGATTGACGAACTGGTTTCAAGCTGTGTAGATCCCAAACTGGTTCAGCCAACCTTTTTATTCGATTACCCGATCGAACTCTCGCCCCTGGCCAAGAAAAAACCCGGCAATGACAAAGTGGTGGAAAGGTTCGAAGCTTATGCCGGTAATATGGAAATTGCTAACGCCTTTACCGAGTTGAACGACCCCATCGACCAGCGTCAGCGTTTTCAGAGACAGGCCGACGAAAAAGCCCGCGGGGATGAGGAAGCACAGGGACTGGATGAGGATTTTGTCAATGCCATGGAGCACGGTATGCCGCCTACCGGTGGTCTGGGAATTGGCATTGACCGCGTGGTGATGTTATTGACCAACCAGACCTCTATCCGCGAAGTAATTCTGTTTCCGGCCCTGAAAGATAAAGAGGGCTAGACCCAGACAATCACTGAATGCTGCCCATAAGTATATATTCTGACTTTTGACTTTTGATTGATGGAGCAAAACAATGTTTGACTTAAAATTGATCCGGGAGAATCCGGATTTGGTGCGTGAAGCTCCGGCACACCGAAAAGATACTGCGCCAATAGATGAAATTTTGATGCTGGACACTGAGCGCCGGCAGAAATTGACCCGATTGGAAGAACTGCGGCATGCCCGCAAAGGCGGCAAGATGGCGCCTGAAGAAGGGCGCAATCTGCGTGACCGGTTGAATGCGCTGGAAAATGAGACCGGCGAGATGGACTCCAAAATGAAAGACTTGCTGCTGCGCGTCCCCAATATACCGGATGCCTCCGTGCCGGTCGGCTCCAGCGAAGAAGATAATGTTATCGTCCGCACCATCGGTAAAGCTCCTGAAATGGATTTTAAACCTTTGCCGCACTGGGAGCTGGGTGAAAAACTGGGCATTATCGACTTTGAACGTGGTGTGAAAATTTCCGGCAGCCGCTTTTACGTTTTAAACGGTATGGGCGCCCGCTTACAAAGAGCATTGATCAGCTTGTTCCTGGATATACACACCTTCCAGCATGGATATCAAGAAGTTTATCTGCCATTCATGGTTAAAAGGGAGACTATGCAGGACTCCGGCAACCTGCCCAAATTCGCAGACAATCTTTATCGCGATATTGAAGAGGATTATTGGTTTGTACCCACTGCCGAAGTGCCCATTACCAGCCTGCACAGCGATGAGATTCTCAGCGCGGATAAGCTGCCGATTAATTACGTGGCTTATACCGCTTGCTTCCGCCGTGAAAAAATGTCCGCCGGCAAGGACGTACGCGGCATAAAACGCGGCCACCAGTTTGATAAAGTGGAAATGTACAAAATTGTGGTGCCGGAAACATCCATGGTAGAACTGGAACAGATGGTTAATGATGCAGTGGATATTTGCGCTAAACTGCAATTACCTCACCGGGTCAAGCTTTTAAATACCTCAGACATGGGTTTTGCCTCCGCCAAGACCTATGATATCGAGATGTGGGCGCCCGGACAGGCTGAATGGCTGGAGGTTAGTTCATGCTCGAACTGCAAGGATTTCCAGGGCCGCCGCGCTAATATCCGCTACCGGCCATCAGCAGATAAAAAACCGGAGTTCGTGCATACCTTAAATGGTTCCGGCCTGGCACTACCCAGAGTGATGATAGCTGTGATGGAAAACTACCAGCAGGCTGACGGCTCAATCAAAGTACCTGAAGTCCTGCAAAAATACGTGGGCGCTGATATTATCAAAAAATAACCGTTCAATAAGGCCTGGCCTTTGGGGCCAGGCCTTATTTTATAAACTTGACCTTGTCCGGTTCCCTGAATCCCCGCTTGACCAGGATATCCCGTTCTTTCAGCAAGCAAGCGCGGTTGTGTGCCATGGCCTTTTTGAAATCCTGGGTGTTCCAGGCTTTGATACACATGAACCCCAGATCAAAAAACGGGTCATCATAATTCGAAATCCTCAATTGTAAGATGGCATCCTTTTTCCTCTCAAAAGGCACGCCTTGTAACTCTCCATCAAAATCAACCCGCATTCCGGCATGGTGAAACAACACTCCGCTCTCAAAATTACAGTTGAAAGCGTAATAAGGCTTTTCCAATTCCTTGAATATTTCTGGCGTCCTCAGCTTCAGCTCCTCAATTTCCTGCAGTGAGGTGGAACAATATATATGCAGCTTCTTTTTGGTAACATAGCCCAAAATTACCTGCTTGATGTTCATGTAATTACGAGAATCATATTTGTATTGCTGGTTGAATTCCCCGATCGTCTCAATATCTATTATTGTGCCGCTGAAATCTATTCCGGTTTCCTCAACGTGTTCCAGCATCAATCACCCTGCCTCATAAAACCATTTTCCTTATTTTAGCAGATTTGGGTAAAAAAACGGACCTGCTGACTCATTCAACCTGTTCTTTTAGCCAGGTCCAACTTATCCATCTGGACAGCGTATTTCTTTTTTTGCTGGGTTATAGTATCAGTAATCAGGTACTGTTCCGCTAATCCAAGGCTGAATGTCATATATTGACATTGTGATCCGTTTATCTTTACACTGATACTAGAGGGAAGCCAGATATGAGATGCCCGGTAGATAAAAAGGATATGATAATAGTTGAGCACCAAAAGGTAGAGCTTGACTATTGTTTACAGTGTTCCGGAGTCTGGTTTGATGCTTCTGAGCTGGATTTATTGATTGCGGCTCTAAAAAACCAGGGCGCGCAAATATCAACAGGCAGTCTTTTAACTCAGCAAACAGCACAAATCAAAGAGGCCAAGCGCAAATGCCCGGATTGCGGACATGCCATGGACAAGGTTTGGTTGGGAAACAGCCCCAAAGTCCTGATAGACAGTTGCCCGCAGGGTCACGGCTTGTGGTTTGACGGAGGCGAATTGCATCGTGTCCTGTGCCAGTTGGAGACAGACAAAAAAAGCGGCACGCCTGATGTGATCTCTTTCCTGGGCGAAACCCTGAAAGCTGATTGCCAACGATAAACGGCTGTGCCGCACAAAGTACCAAATCCAGTGTCCGGCGGTTCATCGAATACCATGCGATATTGATTTGAATCAATATAAACTTAACAAAGCACTGGCATCAACGGATATATAGTTTCCAAATTGGAATGTCCAACTAAGGAGGTTATGTTATGGGTCTCGGTTTAATCATCGGTTTGATCGTACTGGTTGGGGTGATTATCCTGGTCATCGCCGGCGTTGCCATATATAACGCTTTGGTGGGTCTCAGAAATCAAACCAAGAACGCCTGGGCTCAGATCGACGTCCAGCTTAAGAGACGTTATGATCTGATTCCCAACCTGGTAGAAACCGTCAAGGGTTATATGCAGCATGAACGGGGAACTCTGGAAGCAGTTACCAACGCACGCAATCTGGCCCAGTCAATGTCTTCTAACGCCAGCGTGGCTGACAGGGCCAAAGCTGAAGGTGAATTAAGCAGCGTTCTGTCCCGTTTGTTGATGGTGGTTGAGAACTATCCTGATTTAAAGGCCAACCGCAATTTTCTGGCTTTGCAGGAAGAATTAACATCCACCGAAAACAAGATCAGTTTCTCCCGTCAATACTATAATGATTCAGTCTTGCAGTACAACAATAAAACTCAGATGTTCCCTTCGAACATCATTGCCGGAATGACCGGTTTCAAGGCCGGAGAGTTTTTTGAGGTCACCGTAGCTGAAGAAAAACAAGCTCCCAAGGTCAGTTTTACGCAACCCAAATAGTTATATTTGCCCGGTCAGGCTTTTTTAACCGGGACCGGGCATATCATCTGTTACAAAAGGCGCAAGAGTGAACTCAGCAACAGACATTGAAATCCGGTTTTTCACTACTAACTTGAAATAATAGCGCTGAATCTGGAATAAAAAGATGTGGCAACAAATTCGTTCCAATCAAATCAGGTCAATCGTGCTGGTCGCCGGCATGGGCGTCCTGCTGCTGCTGATCGGTTACTTTCTGGGCATGGCATTTTTAAACAGCGCCACAGCCGGACTGATCATTGCTCTGGTGGTTTGGGGCATAATGAACCTGATTGCCTTCTTTCAGGGCAGCAGCATCATATTGGGCGTGGCAGGGGCACGCAAGATTAAACGTGAAGATCACCCTCGCCTGTATAATATTGTTGAAGAAATGAAGATTGCTTCCGGTCTGGAAAAGATGCCGGATGTCTATATTATTGACGATTCAGCATTAAATGCCTTTGCCACCGGACGAGACCCGCAACACGCTTCAGTAGCCATCACTTCAGGTCTTTTGGAAAAACTGAACCGGGACGAATTGCAGGGTGTCATTGCCCATGAATTGGGTCATATCAAAAACCGGGATATCCGGCTGTTGACTCTGGCCAGTGTTCTTTTGGGCAGTATTGTCATCCTGGCATGGTACGGTACTCGTATTTTGTTTTTCAGCGGCATGTCCGGAGGCAGCCGGCGCGGCTCCAGCAATAATAGCGGCGGTGGCGGAGCCCAGATTATCATTATGGTAATAGGTTTAGTGTTAATGATTCTGGCGCCTATTATCGCTCAGATTCTTTATTTCTCCCTGTCCCGCAAGAGAGAATATCTGGCGGATGCCTCGGGCGCCCTCTATACCCGCTATCCGGAAGGCCTGGCTTCAGCGCTGGAGAAGTTACAAAACAACAACACTCAGGTAAAAAATGCCAATAAAGCTACTGCTCCCATGTATATCAGTAATCCGTTTTATAAAAAGGGCATGGCTGTCAACGATCTGTTCGCCACCCACCCTCCGCTGGCGGAAAGAATCAAAATTCTGCGCAAGATGAGCGGCGCCGGTTATTATGATTATGAAAAGTCTTATGAAAGCATCAAAAACTCGCGGATCATAGGGGCTGCTTCTTTAAGCGCTGAATCAGTGCAGACACGTCAGGCTACCCCCGGAACTCAGGCCGGTGAATTCCAGGATAAAGTTAATCGTACCCGCGATACTTCCAATGCTATCTGGAGAATGAATAACTACCGTAACGTGTCCTGTGAAGGCTGTGATACTCTGTTAAAACTACCTCCCAGCTTCCAGAATTCAGCCGTTCGCTGCCCTCATTGCGGACATATCAACCGGTTAAACTGAACCAATCAATCACTTGCTGGTTTCACGCAAAAGAGGGCTTCTGAATTCAGAAGCCCTCTTTTGCGTGGTAGCAGACCCTCAGTAATTTCATGGTTCGATATTCGGATTCAGAAGCATATATTTTAAACTTCGGCCGGTTGTGAGCTCTTCATCATCATATAACCAATTCCCGCTTTGGTCTGAATATACTTGGGTTCGCGGGCGCTGTCCCCCAGCTTTTGGCGTAAACGTCCAATATTAACCTGTAACAGATGATCTGACCCTGAATAATCCTCGCCCCAGACATGATCCAGCAATTGATTTCCCGTAATCACTCTGCCGGCGTTCATGGCCAGATATGAAAGCATACGGTATTCGGTAGCGGTCAGATTGACGTTTTTGCTGGCTAAAGTCACTAAATGCCTGGCAAAATCCACTTCCAGATCATTGTTGACATAGACCGGCAGGCTGTTGATTTCTTTAGATGATTGGACCCGCCGCATCACCGCTTTCACCCGCGCCATCAATTCATCCACACCAAATGGTTTGGTAATGTAGTCATCCGCCCCGCTCTCCAGGCATTTTACCTTGTCCAGTTCAGTCCCCCGGGCACTCAGGATAATAATTGGAATCTGAGACCATTCCCGGACTCGTTTGCACACTTCGAAACCATCCATTTTAGGCATGGAGATATCCAGAATTAATAGATCCGGCATCTCTTTTTCCAAAACATTGATAGCTTCACTGCCGTCAGAAGCCAGCATCACCTCAAATCCGCGGGCTTCGAGATTCGCTCTGACGAATTTCCGAATGGCAGGTTCGTCATCCACTACCAAAATCAGCGGTTTACGCATAATCTGCTCCTGAAAAGGACCCACCGCCCATGATCAATAGCTGTTATTCATTTCATGGGCCGGCCTGATTAACCGGATCAAAATCAGTTTAACTCCATGCGGACACTGAAACAATATAGTTATTACAGATATATGGTGGAAGTATTCAAGCATTTTAAGGGAGACCTGCTGTGTATCTCAACCTGTTACACCCATAAAAAATACTCTATCCCTCGTTTCGCGCTCTATCTTCCAACCTCCGTCCGGTCCTCAAATTCCAGTTTCAATTGCGAAAGCCTGACCAGCGGTTACAGGCTAATGTATCGCATGCGAAGCTGTATCTGGAATTTAAATATGGTATAATATCTTATTGTTATTATCTTTGTTTGGAATGTCCTTGCGATTCTATCTCCAAAAAGTGGATTTTGATTAATAAAGGAGCAGAGCCGGTAATGAAGCATTCAAATAAAGCAATTGTCTGGTTTAATGAAGTTAGTAAAAAAGATCTGGCCCTGGTTGGCGGCAAGGGGGCAAATCTGGGCGAATTGATCAGCGCTCAAATCCCGGTACCTCCGGGATTTATTGTCACATCCCAGGCATATTATGATTTTATAAACAAGACCGGAATCTCCGCACAGATCAAACAACTCCTGGCTGGAATTAACCGGCAAGACAGCAAACAGCTTCAACGAATCGCCGAGGAAGTGCAACAGGTTATATTGAATTCAAAGGTGCCGTCCGGCCTGGTGAAAAGCATTAAAGAAGCCTATCTTAAAATGGGTGAGGGACTGGTGGCGGTCCGCTCCTCAGCCACCGCTGAGGACCTTCCGGATGCCTCTTTTGCCGGTCAGCAAAGCACTTTTTTGAATGTCCAGGGTGGATCACAGGTGGTAGAGGCCGTCAAAGCCTGCTGGGCCTCACTTTTTAACGCCCGCGCCATTTTCTACCGCACTGAACAGAATTATGACCATCTGCTGATCGGTATTGCCGTTCCGGTACAGAGAATGGTACAGTCCAAGGCATCCGGTGTCATGTTCACATTGGAACCGGTCACATCGAATAAAGATATCATCACCATAGAAGCCGTGTACGGTCTGGGTGAAGCTATCGTTTCAGGTGAAGTTACCCCGGACCTTTTTATTGTTGATAAGAAAACCATGAAAATTACCAGTAAACAAATCAATAAACAGGAATGGCAGTTGATTAAAAATCCGAAATTGGTGAAAGGCCAATTGAATGTCAAAAAACCTATTCGTCCCGCTCTCCAGTCTGCACAGAAAATCACCGATGAAGAAGTCCTCGAATTGGCAGCCATCGGCAGCAATATTGAAAAGCATTACAATTTCCCTCAGGATATTGAATGGGCTAAAGAGGGCGGTAAACTGTATATCACCTAGTCCAGACCGGTTACCACCATCAAAACCACCACCACTAACGCCCAATCTGTTGATTTAAGCTCGGTCAAGATTCTGTTACAGGGATCAGCGGCCAGTCCCGGTATGGCTGCCGGCCCGGTAAAAATCCTGGAGAATGCTTCTCAAATTGATAAAATCCTGCAAGGTGATATCCTGGTGGCCGAAATGACGACCCCGGATTTTGTGCCGGCCATGAAAAGAGCCGCCGCTATCCTGACCGATCAGGGTGGGCGCACTTCACATGCCGCTATCGTCAGCCGTGAATTGGGTATCCCTTGTGTGGTCGGTTCATCCCTCGCCACTAAAAATTTAGAAGATGGGCAGTTAGTCACTGTCGATGGTTCTACCGGTAAAGTTTATGAAGGTAATGTCGTACCGGCAGCATCAGCCACACCCGCTAAACCCAAAAAACAATCTACCGTGAAAACCAGAACCAAAGTTTATGTCAATCTGGCGCAACCTGAATTAGCGGAAAAAATCGCCGCCCGCAACGTTGACGGGGTGGGTTTACTGCGGGCTGAATTTATCATGGGGCAGATCGGGGAACACCCCCGCTATATGATTAGTCAGAACCGCAGCCATGAATATACCGATAAGCTTTATGAAGGCGTTAATACCATCGCCAAAGCTTTCTATCCGCGGCCGGTAGTCTACCGCGCCGCTGACTTTAAAACCAACGAATACCGCAACCTGAAGGGCGGAGTGGAATATGAATCCGTGGAAGAAAATCCCATGCTGGGCTATCGCGGCGCCTTGCGTTACGTCCGTGAACCGGATGTCTTCCAGCTTGAGATTGAAGCCATTAAAAGAGTGCGTCAGAAGTATGATAATCTCTATGTCATGATTCCGTTTGTGCGCACTCTTAATGGTATGGCGGATTGCCGAAAAATTTTGGCCGATCAGGGACTGGTGGGCTCCAAAAATTTCAAATTGTGGATGATGGTTGAAATCCCTTCCAATATTTTCCTGATGGACAAGTTCATCGATTTGGGCCTGGATGGTATCTCCATCGGCTCCAACGACCTTACTCAATTGATCCTGGGCACCGACCGTGACAGTCAAAAGCTTGAGGCTGTCTTCGATGAAAGAAATGAAGCTGTGATGATGGCGATCGAGACAGCGGTAACCACCGCAAAACGAAGAGGCATCACCTGTTCTATCTGCGGACAGGGGCCTTCAGTATATCCTGAAATGACTGAAAAGCTGGTAAACTGGGGTATCACTTCAGTTTCGGTCAGCCCTGACATGATCGATCAAACCAGGGAAATTATCGTCAATATCGAATCCAGGCAATAAAACCGCCATGGCCAACCAACTTGATAGGGTTCGTCAAACACTTGAAGAGAGAGAGGAACATCTCTCTCTTTTTGCGTCTAAAAGCCGCCTTTCCAAAGGACGCCAAAAACCCGAGGCGCCCTGCCCGTTAAGGCTGGACTTTCAGCGTGACCGCGACCGTATTCTGCACAGTAACTCTTTCCGGCGGCTGAAGCATAAGACCCAGGTCTTTGTCGCTCCCGCCGGGGATCATTATGTCACCCGTCTGACCCATACCCTGGAGGTTTCTCAAATCGCCAGGACTATCAGCCGCGCCCTCAACCTCAATGAAGATCTGACTGAAGCCATTTCACTCGGCCATGACCTGGGACATACCCCCTTCGGGCACATCGGAGAGGATGTTCTCAATGATCTGTTCCCGGGTGGTTTTCACCACAATGAACAGAGTCTCAGGATAGTAGAAATCCTGGAAAACAACGGCCAGGGCCTTAATTTAACCTGGGAAGTACGGGACGGCATTTTAAACCATTCCAAAACCAGAGTGATGGAAATAATGGGCGAAAACTGGGGCAGGGCTAATTCTCTGGAGGGTGAAGTCTGTAAAATATCCGATGCCGTGGCTTACATCAACCATGATATTGATGATGCCATACGGGCCGGAATAATTACCGAGGACCATCTGCCGGCAGAGGCCACCGGACTGCTCGGCCATTCACGCTCAGAACGCATTAACCGCCTGGTATCAGATATCATCGATTGTTCATGGAATGTGCGCGAATCTGTGCCGCATGGCCAACCCGCTATCAGAATGAGCCTCTCCATACGTGAATCCGCTCGCCAGTTACATCAGTTCTTATATGAAAAAGTGTACCTTTACAGCTCTGCACAACCGAAGGCGGCACAGGCACGCCAGGTGGTTAAACAATTGTATCTGTATTTTGACGCAAACCGGGATGTTTTACCAGTTGAATATAATGACCCGGCGCGCCAGGTAGTTGACTATATCGCCAATATGACGGATAATTATGCCTTGCACACTGCGCGTCAATTAAATCTGCTGTAATGCCACCGGCGGTAAAAACCAACCGTCCTTTCTTATCCGGACATCTAAGAGTATAATGTAAAATGCTATCATTATCCCTGCGTTGTCAGGGAGGGGTGGTGATGTCTTGAACAGTATCCGGGAAACCAGGAACCATAACTAAACCATTGGAATGACACGGGCCAAAGGCCGGAAATTCAAATTGATACTTGATTATGAGCATTACTGACGAAATCAAACAAAAAGCGGATATTGTGGAGCTGATCGGGAGTTATGTCCAATTGACTAAGTCCGGACGGACGATGCGCGCTCCCTGCCCGTTCCACAGTGAGAAAAAGCCTTCTTTCTTTGTTTACCCGGAGCAGCAGACATGGCATTGTTTCGGCGCCTGTAACACCGGCGGAGATGTTTTTTCCTTCGTCATGAAGAAAGAAGGCCTGGAATTTGGAGATGCCCTGCGTCTGCTGGCTGACAGATACGGAGTGATCATTCCCTCCCAGGCTAAAAATGAAGCTGAGGACCGCACCCGGGAGAAGACTCTTCAGATAAACCTGGCTGCCGCTCAATACTTCCATAATTTATTCATGAATGCTCCGGCCGCTGAAAAAGCCCGGCGCTACCTGGACGGACGGGGCGTCAATGCCAAATCCATCTCTGATTTTCAAATAGGCTACAGCTTGCCCGGCTGGGAATTCTTAAAAACCTATTTACTGGAAAGAAACTTCACTGAAGCTGACCTGTTAGAGGCCGGTTTAATCATCCGGTCGGAAGACAACAACCGCACGCATGACCGCTTCAGAGACCTTCTGATGTTCCCCATTTTGGATGACCGGGGTCAGGTTACCGGCTTCGGAGCCAGAGTGCTGCAATCCGAATACAGCGGCCCCAAATACATCAATTCTCCCCAGACCCGCACCTTTGACAAAAGCGGCAGTCTGTATGGAATTCACCTGGCCAAAACCGCCATCCGTCAGGGTGACATGGCAGTGCTGGTGGAAGGTTATATGGATGTGATCATCGCTCATCAATACGGCTTTGCCAATGTGGTGGCTCCGATGGGGATCGCAATCACCGAACGGCAAATCAACCAGATCAAAAAATTGACGCGCAACATTGCTCTGGCGCTTGATCCGGATGCCGCCGGTGAAGAAGCGGCAATGCGCTGTGTCAGTTACGAAAATACGCTGGACACTGTGGTAAAAGTTATCACTCTGCCGGCCGGACAGGATCCGGATGAGGTGATCAAGGCGGATAAGGCTGTCTGGCAAAGGGGCGTTAATAATGCCATCCCGGTAGTTGAGTTCACCATCAGGACCATGGCTTCTAAAATGAATTTAAAAATCGGTGAGAACAAAGCTACTTTGGTTAAGAGGATGCTGCCAATCCTGGCTTCCCAAAAAAACAGCACTCATCTGGGAAATAATCTGCACATATTAGCCGGTCTGACAGGCAATAACTATAACGATTTAAAAGAAGCTTTATCAACTTATAAACCGGACCGGAAAAATATTTTTGCTCCGGCCAAACTGATGAACCGGGCCACCCGCTCCATCGGTTCCAATCCGGTTGAAGAATATATGCTGGCTATCCTGCTGCAGCGCCCGGAGATCACGGATAAAACCGCAGACTTGCTCCCGGAGTATTTTGAAAACAGTGAAAACCGGGCTATCTTTGAAGTCTGGAAACAATCTGTGGGTATTACGGCGGACTTATCGGTTTTGGTAGATAATGCTATTCAGGACCATCTTAAAAAGGTCCTGAACCGGAGGTTGCCAGGCGATGAAATTGAGAGCCGTTATACTGATTGCCTGCTTCGTCTGCGTGAAAGGTATTTGAGAAACTTGAAAAAGAAACAGCAAGAAGCTCTGGCGCTGGAGGCCGAATCAGGAGACAAAGCCGCGGTTTTGTCAAAATTACAGGAGCAGGGCAACACCATCAACGACGAATTAATGAAGATTTTTGCTCAAAGAGCTAAAACCCACGAAAAGGAGACGCATGAAAAACGCTAAGAAAAGACAACCGGAATTTGAGCCCGCTGAAGTTGAAGAGATCAAAGAGATTCAAGATACCGCGGATGAATCAGTTGAATCTGAACTAATAGAACCGGACATTATTGAAGAGGAACCCGAACCGGGAGACGAAAAAGATCCCGCTATTGACGATTTGAATGACCGCTTGCCGGTTTGGGGCGAACCCAGTCCCATTGATCTGGAAAAACCCGAAGCCAACGCTGACATGGAACCCGAAATCCCCCTGGAAAGGCTGGAGGAACAGGAGGTCATCGATGACTCCGTCCGCATGTATTTACATGAGATCGGACGCGTTCCGCTGCTGACCGGCAGCGATGAGAAAATTCTGGCCAAACAGATGGAAGAAGGCCGGCTGATCGCTGAAATCAGAAAAGAATGGATACAGAGAAATGGACGTTTTCCGACATCACCCGAGATAGTTTTACATGTAATGGCGGAATTAGCTCAACACGGTAACATTATCCACGTTACTCAGAAACAACTTGGTCTGAAAACACATAATAGTTTTATTAAAACCATCAACAATAAAGAATATCGAGATATTATTGACGCCGAAATTAATCAGGAGATGGTACAGAAAGTGGCATCTGATACCAACCGTAATCCGATTGAGACTGAGCAAATCATCATCAAAATTTCTATCAATATCAATCTGCTGCCTGAACAGGTGATGAGCATCACCGGCAACAGCGTCACCTTCAATCAGATGGCTGAGCATGTTAAAGAGAAAAGTTATATCCACACCCTGAATGGTTTCAAAGAAGAATTGGATGCCTATTTTGCTAATATTGAATTTCTTTCTGAAAAGGCCAAAAAGCATCTGATTGAAGCCAACTTGCGTCTGGTGGTGAGCGTGGCCAAAAAACATATCGGACGCGGCATGTCTTTGCTTGATCTGATACAGGAGGGCAATATCGGCCTGACTCGCGCCGTGGAAAAGTTTGACCATCACAAGGGCTACAAATTCAGCACTTATGCCACCTGGTGGATACGCCAGGCCATTACACGCGCCATTGCTGATCAAGCCCGCACCATTCGTATTCCGGTGCATATGGTAGAAACGATCAATAAATTGCTAAGGGTTAGCCGCCGTCTGGCGCAGGAACAGGGCAAACAGCCCAGCTCTAAAGAGATCGGTCAGGAAATGGAGATGTCCCCGGAAAAAGTGGAGGAAATCATTAAGGTTTCCCAGCTTCCCATTTCGCTGGAATCACCTATCGGTGACGAGGAAGACAGCCATCTGGGTGACTTTATCGAAGACCGCAATACCCTGCCGCCCGCTGATGTGGCTTCCCGCCAGTTGCTCAAAGAACAGATCGAAGAAGTGCTCAATACTCTCACTCCGCGGGAGCAAAGAGTTTTACAACTGAGGTTCGGACTGGAAGATGGACGCAGCCGCACCCTGGAAGAGGTCGGCAAGGAGTTCAAC
>DAOUAU010000382.1:0-3333 GCA_034433195.1 Dehalococcoidales bacterium | reverse complement strand
GGACAAACCTACTTTGGAGAGAGCTTCTCTGGCAATTTGCGGGTTCATCCTGCCGGCATATTTTTGACCCAAAAGCACGTTATCCAAAGCGGACAAATATGGCAGAAGATTAAAACTTTGAAAAATAAAGCCGATTTTCCGCCCTCTCACCCTGGCCAACTCTCCGCTACTCAGGTGGCTGACTTCTCTGCCTTCCAGCAGATAACTGCCGGAGGTCGGCCTATCAAGCAAACCAACCATATTCAACAGCGTGCTCTTGCCTGAACCGGAAGGTCCCATAATAGCCACCATTTCTCCGGACTTGATGGACAGGGAAATACCGCATAAGACCTTCAATTGTCTTTTTCCCATCTGATAGGTTTTAACCATATCGTTTAACTGAATCATGGTATCCGTATCGCCTGTCCGGCGCCTCCTGGCCCAAATACATTGGAACTGGTTGATACAGAAGATGCCTTGACCTGGACGATATCCCCTGCTTTGAGTCCATCAGTGATTTCGGTGTTGGTAGAATCGCTCAGCCCGGTCTTAACGGTTTGAGTGGTGACGGTTGTGCCATTTACCAGTTGGACGGTACTGTTACCGGCAGCTTTAGTGATGGCGCGGTTCGGAACTACTAAAACATTCCTTTTTTCTTGAATAGTGATAGTTACGGATGCGGTCAGGCCTTGTTTTAAGGTGACGCTGGCTAAAGTAGTACCTGAAGCCGCCGCGCTGCCAGGTGTGATAGAACCGGGCAAGTTAGCAGGTATTCCTGAAGGGATGCTGGTTGGCCGTGCCGCATTGGAGGGAAGATTGGTAAACCTGGCTCCTCCAGCACCCGGTGTAAAATCGGCTGGAAGTGTCACACCCTCCGGTAACGTGACAGCACCGGCTCGTCTTTGAGAAGCGGCGCTTTCAGTGGAAGACAAAGGTACCAATGATGTAATGTCAGCGGTGACCTGATAGTTGACTACCCCCTGTGAGATAGTGGCTAATGGCGCGATGGCACTGATTCTGGCTGGAAAAAACTGACTTGATAGTGCGTCTACGGAAACCTGTGCGGTTTGACCGACCTTGACAGAAAAAATATCAGTTTCGGAAACCATAAAATTAGCCTTGAACTGATTGGGGTCAGCAATTTGGAAGGCCACTTTACCTTTTAGAATCGAGTCGCCGCCTTTAACGTTCACCGCGGTGATTAAACCATCGAAAGGAGCTGTTATCAGGGGGTTATTGTTTCTGATGGCGTCTATCTGGCTTTGAATGTCCAGGATGCTGGCTTCGGCGTCAGCTAAATCCAGTCGGGCGTTAGTCACTGCAGCATTGGCGTCATTGATCGCGATGATGGCATCATTGACTGCATTTTGACTTGTTTCAACGGTAAACTGGGCTTTGGTGATCTGCAACGCGGTAGCAGATGATATGGTAGGGCTGGTGGCGCTTACCACATCTTTGTAAACGGCCTTGGCATTAGCCAGATCCATATTGAATAAAGCTAAGCGTGTATTCCAAAAACTGATTTCATCGGAGTTCCCTTTGAGAGCCGCTTCCTGGCGGGAAAATTGGGCGAAATCAACTGATTTTTGAGCTTTGTCAACGGCATCTTGAGCGGTTTTAACATCTACGATAGATGTCAAGGCTGCCTGAGATGACTCAAGATCCAATTCTCTTTGTCTTTTGGTGAATTCCGCGGACACTACTGCCCGCTGGGCTTTAGCCAGGGCAGCGGCTTTGGTGGTTTGGTTTCTCTGTGCGGTGGTTAAGGATTTGGTCAATGTTTGGACCTGGGTATCCCAGGTTGAAGTATCCAGTCTCGCCAGCACCGTTCCCTTAGTGACGGTATCATAAAGAGAAACCGCAACAGAGTCTATTGTCCCTGCAGATGCAAAGGCCAAATCCTGGGTCCTGGCTAAAGCCAGGTTGGCGGTGCCGGTAACCACGTTAGATATTGTTCCTGTGGTCACCGTCACGTTTCTAATCGCGGTAGTGGTAGTAGTTGTCCGGGAACCCGTACATCCTGCCACAGTGGCTGCTATCAGAGAGACAATCAGGATAGCAATCAAAGTTTTTATGATACGCATTGTTTCCACCTTCTGCACCAATTATTTTAGTTATATTGGACGCAACATAGTAAAGATAACAAATGAATATTAAGCAAATGTTAAGCCGGTCAGCGTCAGGGAGAGCCGGTTATTGTTCAACCGGCAGAGTGAAGGAAAAGGTGCTCCCCTGCCCGGTCGCACTTTCAACGCTGACGGCGCCTCCGTGGGCCTCCACTATCCGTTTAGTAATAGTGAGACCCAGTCCACTGCCGCCATCGGCTCTCGAACGTGACTTATTGACCCGGTAGAAACGTTCGAATACATTAGACAGGTCTTCAGGCGGGATTCCTTCACCGGTGTCTGTGACGTTGACTTTAATAAATCCGTTCTGATGAAGCGCGGACGCCGTTACTTTCCCGCCTGGTGGAGTATGCAAAATGGCATTGGCTATCAGGTTGCTCAGCACCTCACTGATTCTGTAGTAATCGATATTGACAATCGGCAGCTGGGCGGGCAATTCCGCTGATACTGTCAATCCTTTTTCCATAGCTTTGACCTGTACTGACTTAACCGATTGCTGAATCAGGCCGATCAAATCATCCGGTTGTTTGGATAATTTAAGTTCACCGGCATCGGCCAATGTCAATTCCTGTAAATCTTCGACCAGCTTGGTGAGTAAATCCACTTCTTCACTTAAGGAAGCAATGGTAGCTTTGTCCGGTTGTACCACATCATCTCGAATAGCTTCCAGGTAACCGGCCACATTGGAAAGAGGAGTTCTTAGCTCATGGGCTACATCGGCGACCATATTTTTCCGCAAAGTCTCAATTCTTTCGAGGTTGGCAGCCATCGAATTGAAAGAATTGGCCAGTTCTCCCATCTCATCTTTTCTTTTAAGCTTCACCCTTTGGGTAAAATCACCCTTGCCTAATTTTCTGGCTGAAGCTGTAAGCGCCCGGATGGGAGAAGAGATGGTCTGCGAAAAGAAAAAGGTGAATATCAAGGCAATCGCTATAGACAAGATGGCGCCCCATAACAAAAAGCGGTTGACCTTGCTGGAAACAAACACTGTCATCAAAGTAGTGCCGGGATAGGTTATATATAAATAGCCGTAAATAACTTCATTAATCGAGACAGAAGGTCGAGCGGCGGACGCCTGGATCCTGGGTGTTTGTAATTGATTGGCGCCAGTTGGATTCTGAGGCGCCCGGTTAATCACCGAAAAGCTCAGGCGCGTTCCTGTGGAGGCGCTTTTATAGGGTTTCCCTATCAAATTGCTATCCGTGGCGGCTACCACCACTGCTTTATC
>DAOUAU010000381.1:0-2505 GCA_034433195.1 Dehalococcoidales bacterium | reverse complement strand
GCGATCAGCAAACGCCTGATTGAGCAAAACAATGGAACAATTTCAGTTGAAAGCACCATCGGCAAAGGGACGACCTTTATTCTAAAACTACCCTTGATCATAAAGGAGGCCTTCCAGAATGAAGCACCAGGCCAACATCTTAGTTGTAGATGATAATAAAGACTTATTGAATACCTTTGCACTTATTCTAAAAAGGAAAGGATACATGGTGGATACCGCTGAAGACGGTCTTCAGGCCCTGGAGAAATTTGTCATGCATCATTATGACCTGGTATTGATGGATGTGAAAATGCCTCAGGTTGACGGAATTGAAGCGCTGCACAGGATGCGGGAGCATGATTCAAAAGTCAGAGTGATACTGATGACAGCGTATTGTGAAGAAAGCCGGCTTCAGAAAATGAAAGAAGAGGGCGCTTGCAGTACTCTGTGCAAACCAATCGATATTCCCAAACTGATTGAGATGATCGGTGAGGTGACCCGTGACCCTTCAATCTTGATTGTGGACGATGACGATGATTTCAGATTCAGCATGGCCCGGATGTTGGAATTGCATAACCTCCGGGTTACAACCGCTGTCAGCGGGGAGGACGCCCTTCGAATCGCTCGTCAGCGCATGTTGCAGATTGCCTTTGTGGATATCAAAATGAAGGGCATGGATGGATTGGAAACATCAATCAGATTAAAGGAAATCCGTCCGGATATGCTAATCGTGCTGATGACAGGTTACAGGGAAGAAGTTAAACAAATTGTAGAGAAAGCGCAGGAAAAAGGGGTATTGACCTGTTTATATAAACCCTTTAAGATGGCTGATTTGCGGCAGGTTGCCGGTTTGGCCATCTAGCAGGAAAGGACACAGCGGCAATGGAACCAACGGAAATTTTGATTCGCAATAATGATAAGATCCTTTTAGTGGATGATGATGAGGCATTTTTAAAAGTAGCTGGCGGCATTTTACGCTCAAAAAAATATTCCATCGGACTGGCTAAAAATGCTGGTGAAGCGATCGAAGAGATTAAAAACAACCACTATAATCTGGTAATCCTGGATATTTTATTACCGGATAAGAGCGGTCTGGAACTGCTGAATGCTATTAACCGCATACAGCCGGATATTGTGTCCGTTATTTTAACCGGTTACTCCTCTTTGGACACTTCCATACAATCCCTCAATCTTGGAGTCTTTGCTTATTTAGAAAAACCGGTGGATCCGAACAGATTGCTGGAAGTAATCCGGCGAGGCCTGGAGAAACAACATCTCTTAAACGAAAACCGGCGATTGTTACGGGAGGTGGAGCAGCGTAACCGTGATTTAAACATTTTGCTGAATGTCAGCCAGGCAGTCAGCAGTTCGATGAGTGGGGAGCAAATCATCAATTCAGCTATGGATATTATGTCCAGAACGCTGGCCGTAGACGGTTGCTATATACGGATTACCGAAAACCGTGCTGTTCCGGTTGAAGGACAATTCGGGTTCGATACCGGGACCGCCGCAGTTTTCAAAGCAACCGATTTCAAGAATGGTGTTTTCAAGGATGTCTTCCAAAACAATGAACCTGTGATCGTTAATTCCATCAGAAAAAGTGTTGATAGTCTAAGCGGTATGTTAATGCAGAACGGATATCGCTCAATGCTGGGCATACCGGTTAGTGTGTCTGGCAATCCAGAGGGAATTATGCTGGTGGCTACTCTGACCAATCATATCTTTACGCCGCTGGAAGTTAACCTCTTTAAAGCTATCGGCAGGGAAACTGGTCAGGCGCTTAATAACCTGCTTTTATTTGAGGAAGCCTCCAAGACTAAAGCGCTGCGAGAGCTGGATTCTCTGCGCACTGAATTACTGGCAAATGTATCACATGAACTGCGCACTCCGCTGGCGGCTATCAAAGGTTTTGCCAGTAGTCTGCTGCAGCCGGATATTGTGTTTGATGATGAGACACGAACCAGTTTTATTCAGACAATTGATAATGAGGCTGACCGGCTAAGTCATTTGATTGATGAGCTGCTTTTAATGTCTCGCATCGAAGCCGGAGTTTACAAGGCTAGAAAGGAATGGTTTGAGGTTGGAGAAATCGTCACCGCTATTCGTGACCGGTTATACAATACCGCCATCAAACATAATTTTAAAATGAATATTCCGGATAACCTGCCGCCGGTTTTGGCGGAAGGTGCCCGCATCGGAGAAGTGATCACGAATTTGGTAGACAATGCGGTAAAATACTCCCCGGAGGGAACGGATATCCTTTTGAAGGTGGAACAACAGGCGGACCAATTGGTTTTTCAGGTTCAAGACCATGGAATGGGGATTCCGGAAGAAGCCTGGTCAAAAGTTTTTGAGCGCTTTTACAGACACAATAATGAAACCAAGAAAGGTTTTGGTCTGGGTCTAAGTATTTGTCGGGGAATAGTGGAATCTCACTCAGGAAAAATCTGGGTCAAAAGTCAGCCTGGTTATGGTTCCTGTTTCAGCTTCAGTTTGCCCATTGATAAAAATTTACATCCTGTCTGA
>DAOUAU010000380.1:0-11552 GCA_034433195.1 Dehalococcoidales bacterium | reverse complement strand
GTGAGGACCAAAATCAATGTCACCAAAAACACCGTGAGTAACACCTTCCGCCCGCATGGTTTTCAGAGCCGCGATAAACTGCGCTTCATAATTCTTACCGTCGGTGGGCTGCTGTATCAGGGGAATTCCCAGAGCCTCAGCCTGGACCTTGATCCAGCGTGTGGAGATACCGTGGCTGCAAGACCGTTCCACATCCGGATTAATCATATTAATCAGGTATTTCAGTTCATACCCGGCTTGATGGGCTTTATAGGCCGCCTGACAGCAGTCTTTGCCACCGCTCCAGGAAACAAAAGCGTCCGGCATCTTTAAACCTCTTGGCGTAGATAAACAATATATGTCATGATAATGCTCTTTTCATTTGCATTTATCATTCAAGTGCGATGTATCATTCAGCAGGCTAAGAACCGCCGCGTCCGGATAGGTTTCAATGATGCTGAGTGAAGCCAGATCAATTCTGAAATCCCAGCGGTTGCGGGTTTCCAATCCCAACAACTGGCAAATTAAGGTGCGTAAAACCCCGCTGTGGGCCACCACCATCACCACTTCACCCTCAGTATGCCGAGACAGCCGGTTTTTGAAACGTGACAGACGCAAATCCAACTGTACCAGGCTTTCACCCTGTGGATAACACAAATCAGGATTACGCTCAATCCACATTTTGGCGACGTCCGGAAACTGCTGCTGGACCTCCGTAAAATCCAAACCTTCAATTTGTCCGAAATCAATTTCACGCAATTCCGGACAGCGCGTCTCTTCGATGCCATGAATCGAGGCGATGGTGCGGGCCGTTGAAACCGCCCGGCGCATCTCACTGGTATAAACGTGATCAATTTTTTTGGTGGCCAGGCGGTCTCTCAACTGCTCAGCCTGTCTAAATCCCACCGGTCCCAGATTCACATCGGTCTTGCCCCAATAGCGTTGAGCGCTGTTGTTTTCTGTTTCACCGTGTCTGACCAGTAATATCTTGGCCACTTTTTCTCCTCACTAAAACCACCATGCCTGCATCAGCCAGTTATTGTGGTTCAAGACTATCACCGCCAGGAAGACACTGACCGTCACCACCTCATTAATCGCCCCGTAGCTATCGCCGGTCAATCCGCGCAGCAACCTTTTCAGATATCCGGCAGTTAATAAGACCATCAAAAAGGCGCCGGCTGCCATGAACAAACCGGCTGGCCCCCACAATCCACAGGTCACCAGTGCAGCCATAGCCGTAGCGAGTATCAATTGTCTATAGCTGACGCCCTCTTTGAAAGCCTTGCCCAACCCATCCGGGCGGGCATAAGGATAGGCGTATATAGCGAAAACCATGGTCCATCGTGAAATAGTCGGAGCGGCTATCAAAGCCATCCATTTCAAGTCAACCGGCAGATTATTCAAAAACACATATTCCAACAGCAGTATCATTATCAAGCCGATGGCCCCGAAGCCCCCGATACGGCTGTCACGCATGATATCCAGTCGTCTTTCGGGACTGCGGTGGCCGGCTGCTCCATCCATGGTATCGGCCAGCCCATCCAGATGCAGTCCGCCGCTGCAAAGAACCAGCAGCGCCAGGAGTAAGATATTTACCACCGCATCAGGCAAAACCAGGGTCAAGAGATAGTTGGCTGCGGCCAGAACCAGTCCGATAGCCAATCCCACCAGCGGAAAATAGGCCGTCGAACGCGCCATCTGCACAGTATTAAAACTGCGCCTGATGGGTAAAATGGTTAAAAATTGGAAAGCCGCCAGGACACTCATTTTTTTATCAAAACTATATCAGTTAACTGATTCTATCACTTCTGGCTTTTGAAATGTTGCTGTAACTTTTACATTCTGGTTTTCAGCTGAAATTTTATTCTTTATTGGATACTCCAGCTTCAGTAAAGGTGGCCATTTCGGAAAGAATGCGGCAGGCGGCATCCGCTAAATACATACCGATGGCCCCGCCGGTGCCTTCACCCAAACGCAGGTTAAGATTAATCAAAGGCCGCAATCCCATGTGCTCCAGCAAGATGCTGTGCCCCGGTTCAACAGAAATATGTCCGGCAATCATATAATCTTTGGATTGCGGGCAAATCCCGGCCGCAATCAAGGCCGCCGCTCCGGAGATATATCCGTCAATCATAACCGGGATGCGGTTGGCCGCTGCTGCTAAAATTACTCCTGCCAGACCGCCAATCTCCAAACCGCCCACTTTGGCCAGAACGTCCAGAGCATTTGCAGGATCCGGCTTGTTCAAAGCGATGGCTTTTTCAATCACCTTCACTTTATTCTGCAGACCTTTATCATCCAGACCAGTGCCGCGCCCCGTGACCATAGCTGCCGTTTTACCGGTCATGACCGCACAAATAGCGGCACTGGGGGTGGTATTGCCGATGCCCATCTCGCCGGTGCCCACTATATCCAGGCCTTGCTTAACCTCGGCATTCAGCAGTTCAATACCGGTCTCCACAGCCTTAACCGCTTCTGCCATTGTCATCGCCGGTCCTCTCAGCAGGCTTTTTGTTCCTGGAGCCACTTTACAATGACTGACATTCTTCAATGCCGAGGTATCTCCCTTTACTCCGATATCCACTGCAATGATGCGCGCATCAATCTGCCGGGCCAGAACATCAATTGCCGCTCCGCCGGCGGCGATGTTGGCCAGCATCTGGAAGGTTACTTCCTGAGGATAAGCACTGGTTCCCTCAGCCGCCACTCCGTGGTCAGCCGCCATCACAATAAAGGCCTTGCGCCTGATCTGAGGCTTCTCAACGCCTTGAATTCCGGCCAGTTGGACAGACAGGTCTTCCAACCGTCCCAGGCTGCCGGCGGGCTTGGTCAAATTATCCTGGCGCAACCTGGCCGCCGCCATGGCTTTTTGGTCCAGAGGTTGAATTTTTATGATCGTATCACCTAGTAAACTCACTTTAAGGTCCCTCTCAGTTTTTATTGATTTCAATTTTTTCACTGCTGGCGGTCAGCAAGACCACCGGTAATTGATTTTCGGGATGAGGATAGACCAGGCTGCCGGCCCCATATACTTCCTTGATATTGGCGGCCGTAATGACCTGTTGGGCCGGTCCTTGAGCAAATAGCCGGCCTTTCTTCATCAGAATCAACCGGTCGCAATATTGCGCGGCCATATTTAAATCGTGCAGGGCAATCAAAACCGCCATCTGTTGTTCACGGCAAAGGCTGCGCATCAGATTCAATACCTCGATTTGATGCGCGATATCCAGGTTAGCTGTAGGTTCATCCAATAATATTGTTTGCGGCTGCTGTGCCAGGACGCGGGCAATGGTAACACGCTGTTTTTCACCTCCGGACAACTCACCGATTTTGCGTTCAGCCAGTTCGGCCACGCCGGTTTTGAGCATGGCCTGCCAGACGATCTCCAAATCCCGGGCGCTCTCACTACGCAGCCAACCCAGGTGCGGATTGCGCCCCAGCATCACTACTTCGGTAACGGTGAAGGTTTCAGGCAAGTTGGGGTTCTGGGGTACCACCCCGATTACTCTAGCCAGTTCGTTATGCGAAATAGTTGTCAGCGCCCGATCATCCAGCCGGATTTCACCCGAACGAACGGCAAGAACGCGGCTCATCGCTTTGATAATACTGGTCTTGCCGCAGCCGTTAGGGCCGATCAACCCCACCAATTCACCAGGCCGCATTTGAAAACTGACCTGGCTGACTACAGGCGCATGGTTATAGGATAATGATATTTCGTTTACTTCCAGTATGTTCATTTTATTATCCCCCGGTATAATTTGCTGAGCCTGTTTTAAAAACCATCAACTCTTGATTAAAATGAGGTTATTCACCTCTATCAAAACACCATTTTCTTTTTCCTCCTCAAGAGGAAGACGAAGAAAGGCGCCCCCAGAAACGCAGTAATCACTCCCACCGGTATCTCACTGGGCGGGATGAGCGTGCGAGCGGCGGTATCCGCCAGTATCAAAAGACAGGCGCCGAATAATGCTGAAAGCGGCAGGAGTGAACGGTGGTCCGGGCCGAAGATCAGACGAACGGTATGGGGGACGATGATACCCACGAAACCGATAGTACCCACAAAACAAACCGCCGCCCCCGTGATCAATGTAGAAGCGGCCAGTAAAATCACCTTGGTCCTTTCCACATTAATGCCCAGCTGCTGGGCCTGGTCTTCATCCAGCTGCATCACATTCAATTGCCGGGAGAACAGCAAAATCACCGCCAGACCGGCCGCAATATAAGGCAAAACCAGCCATACCTGGCTCCAGTTGGCCATTGAAAAGCCGCCCATCAGCCAGGATACGATGCCGTGAGTTTTATCCGGCGCTATCAGAGTCAGATATGAGGTGATGGATATCAGCAGAGCGCCCACTGCCACACCGGCTAAAATCAGTGTAGTGACCGGCAGGGTTTTACCCACCCGGGCCACGGTATAGACTACACTGACCGCTATCAATGCGCCGCCAAAAGCCAGTATCGGAATCAAATAGTTCCCCAAAATGCCCCAGGTAAAAACAAAACCCAGTGTCGCTCCCAGTGAGGCTCCCTGGGCCACTCCGATCAAATAAGGATCAGCCAGAGGATTACGAAAAAGTCCCTGATAGGTAGCCCCGGCTACCCCTAACGCCGCACCCACCAGGCCGGACAAAATCACCCTGGGCAGCCGGATACCGGTGATAATAATTTCCGAATTGGCTGACCATTGGCCGTGCAGGTCAACCCAGGGCAAATGTGAAATCAAAATCCCCCACACCGCAATAAAGGATATTTTCACACTGCCCAGGCACAAAACCAAAAGGGCTATTACAATACAGGCTATTGCCATCCCGCCGATGGCGAAGAAGCGCAAACGCCACCGGCGGGGATAACCCGGAGAACTCTTATTGATGCCTGGTTCACTTATTACGTTTAAACCGCGGATACCCAACAGCTGTGACTCCTAGTTGAATAGACCCGGTTGCACTATTTTGGCAAGTTGCTCCAGTGCGTCTACAATACGTGGAGTAGTGCGGCCGAACAAGTCCGCGTCAATCATGTAAACTCTATTATTTTTACGTGCTTCAACCGCTTGCAATCTGGGTTCGCTGGTGATGTATCCCATCGATACCTGATCACCCATACTGCTCATCACAATGATAATCTGAGGATTCTTTTGAATCACTGATTCCAGGGTAATATTGGCATATCCGCTCAATTCACTGGTAACATTGATCCCGCCGGCTTTCCTTATTAACTCGCCGATGACAGTGTCATCTCCGGATGTCCAGATCGGATCATGCCAGGTAACGTACAGAATGCGCGGTTTTTCAGCTTTTGCACCGCCGATTTTAGCGGTCACGGCTTCCACCCTTTTGCGCAAATCAGCGGTGATGGCTTTAGCTTCTTCAGCCTTGCCGGTAATGGCCCCAAGCTGAGTGATATCATCCAAAATTCCCTCGATAGTCCCAGAGCGGAATACCAATACCGGAATATTTAATCTTTCCAGAGCGGGAACAACCTTGGCGACATGCAAGGATCCGGCTAATATTAAATCCGGCTTCGCGATTACCACTCTCTCAAGATTCACATCACTGAATCCGCCCAAAACGTTTTTTGTTTTGGCCGCTTCAGGATAGTTGCAAAACTTGGTGACACCCACCAGCTGATCGCCCAATCCCAGAGCGAAAACCATCTCCGTATTGCTGGGAGACAAGGAGACGATGCTCCGGGGCATGGCTTTAAGCGTTACGCTGCGGCCGACAGCGTCAATGATCGTTATGGGGAATTTAGCTCCAGGGGAGGTACTGGTAACTGCGGGAGTAGCTGAAGCCGGTACAGTCGTGGTGGTGGTAATTGCAGGATTAGTCGAAGCAGGCACAGTGGTGGCAGCGGTGATTACAGGATTAGCTGCAGCAGGCACAGTGGTGGCAGCGGTAACAGCGGCGGACGTAGGAACATTATTTGACAGGGTTGCAGCAGGCACGTTCGGAGTGGTGGTTACTGCAGCCGCCTGGCAGCCGCTGATTATTAAAACAGTGCTCAGCAGAAAAGCCAGAGCCAGATATTTGAGTTTCATCATTTCCTTCCTTTTTAAAATAATAACTAAATTAACCCGGATAAAAAGAAAATCCCCCTCAACCCAAGTTCGAGGGGGATTAAAAGGCCATAGCCATTTCCCACCTCCTTTCCCGCGGAGGAATCACCGAGCTCAGCGTTCTGGCTTACCCGTAAAACGGGATTACAGCAGGCGGTACTGCGCCGGATTCACACCGGCTTGCTCTCTGAGCGTCACCAATTTTCATTGGTATTTTCACAATACAATAAACCGAAGAGAGTTGTCAACACGCAGCAGGCAGAATCTTGCGGGCATCAGTCATTGGCTCATCAAACCGCTGCCATATCTCATTCAGCCAGAAAGGGAGCGGTTGACTGAATTCCGAACCGCCCCAACATCACAAAAGTAAAGGGCTATTCAACCATACTGTAATGAATTATTTACCAGCTGTAACCTTTTTATCACCAATTGACAGGCTAAAGTAACGTCTTTGTAACATCAGGATTGTAAACTAATACATATCAGGCCGGTGGTAGCGGCAAAATGGATGAATATCAGCCGCCGGAATGAAGACAAATATCAAAAATCCCGGGAAATCCGGGGAGGGAAATGTAAAATGAATACGAACGAAAGCTGGGATTTGGTAGAACGAAAAATGCTGGAACTGCGCATCCTGACCAATGCCAACTGGAAAAATCAAGAATATGAACTGGCCGTTCTGGGTGAAAAAATGCTGCGCAGCATCGAAGCCGCCAAAGCCAAGTCTGAAAGCGCTCGTTCGCTGATGAAGTTATTGCCCAATTCAGTCAATGAGCTTAGAGACGGAAACAAATTACAAAACATTTTTGATACCCAAGCTCTGGAAAGCCTGAAATTCTAGACCGTAAAAACGTCAGAAAATATACAACGGGAAAAATGAAGAACTGAAAATCAAGTAAAATATATCCGCCTTAAAGAACAAGAGAGGAAAGCCGAACGGCTTTCCTCTCTTGTTCTTTAAGGCTGGCAGCGCATTTTTAGCGGTAAACCCCATATTCCTGGGTAAAATCTATCATGGCTTTTAAATTTTCCGGTTTAACTTCATCGGTTGAACTGCGGGGTGAGATGATGAATCCGCCGCCCTTGCCCACTACATCAATCAATTTCTTGCAATAGTCTTTAATGTCCTGAACAGAACCAACCTGCAATATGGTGGAAGGCACATTACCCTCAAGGCAGATATGGTCCTTCAAAATCTCTTTAGCTTTGAAAATATCGGTGGTATCCAGGCGGGCCAATATTTTTCCTTTGGGGAATTCCAGCAAATATTCCAATCTGGAGGTGAAGTTGCCCTCAAAGAAAATGCAGGGGGTTTGGCCGCGTTCAATTAACTTCATAACCAGTTTCTTGAAAGTGGGCCAATAGAAGGTATCAAACATTTTTTTGGACAAGAAATCATCCGAGCCGCGGGTATTGGTCATAAACATGCGTATCTGGCCGTAAGGGCTGGGTTTGGGAACAGGCCGGGCCAGCGTCATTTCCAATATCTTTTCACAGGCCCGGATCAGCTTGTCCGGCTGGCGGTACATATCCATCATTGTCCCGGACATGCCGCGCATGGAATGGGAGATGATGTCATAGGGCGGCATGGCGGCGCCCTGAAAATATGGCGGGAAGCCCATGTCAAGCTGCAATTGTTGAAATTTATTGATGCGGACCTGCCATTTACGCAATTCGCGCCCGGTCTTCAGCAGGGTCTCAATGGCCAGCGCTGTTTCCGGTGAGCTGATAGCCATAGCCAGGTTCTGGGCGCCCATGGTACCGGCCAGATCGGATAGTTTGGGTAGTTTGGCCAGTCCGGCGAGTTTCTTGCTGACGCGGGACATATGGGTACGCAACATGTAGTCAGAGGGGTCGGCCATAAAGGCTTCATATTCTCCGGCTTGCATATTATCAATTTCCACAGTCTGATGACCGTGGTTGGGATTAGCGTTAAAGCCCGGCCAGCGCAGCAGCGCCGGTTCCAGAATTTCCAGGGCTTTGCCGGGGGTGAAATTTTGAGGGTAGATGAAATCAGCCGGGTAGTCCGGCAGGACGCTTTTATAGGCGTTATACCAGGCTTTATAATCGTAATAAGCCGCAGAGCAGGGGATTCCGGCGGCCTTGGCCGGGAAGTAACCAATACCGCAAATGACCGGCACTCTATCCGGGATTTTTAACTGAATGGCATCCGTAACCCGCTTTTCTCTTTCAAGGCGGAGTTGCTCAGGGCTTTTACCGTAATCAAGTTTTTTGGTCATGACTGATCGCTCCTTCACACTTAATGATTGTCACTATTCTCTCAAAAAACAGAAGAAACCTCAAATCAGCCAGGCAAACAGGCGAAATTCAGTCCCTTTTAATGGCGGTTTCCCGGCATGAAATCACAATCCGGATGCCAGGCGTAAATAATCCGCTGTATACGGACATCAGCCTTTCCCGTGTAAATGCTTTGCAGTTGAAGTGGAAAATAATCTAAAAACCCAGAATGGCGGCCAGTTGTGCCATGCGCATACCGAAGCCGGGCAGAAGGCCGAACAGCAGCATACCCAGTGTGCACAAGGCCAGAGCGGCAATCACAGTGCCGGAGGCAGAGATTTTTTGATGTTCCGGGGATGCTTCTATCCACATCACTTTAATCACTCTCAGATAGTAATACGCGGATAAGGCGCTATTCAAAACAGCGATCAGTACCAGCCACAGCAAGTCAGCGCCGATGGCGGTACTGAAGATATAAAACTTGGCCATGAAACCGGCGGCCGGAGGCAAACCGATCAGTGAAATCAGACTGAGTGTGATGACAATGGCCAGCCAGGGAGATCGCCGTCCCAATCCGCTGAAGCTGCTGATATTGTCATTGTCCAGCTTATCGGTCACTACAATAATAGAGATAAAAGCTCCCAGGTTAGTCAGAGAATAACACAGCAAAAAGAAGAGGGTAGCGCTTTGACCGTCAGAACCGGCGGCAGCAGCCAGGCCGGCAGCAGCCAGACCGGTCATCACATAGCCGGCCTGAGCGATGCTGGAGTAACCCAGCATCCTTTTTATATTTTTTTGCCGTATGGCGATGATGTTGCCGGTGGTCATAGTGACGGCGGCCAATACGGCAAATATCATTCCCCAGTTCACATCGGACGGCGTGAAAACAGATGTAAATACCCTCAGGATGATAGCGAAACCAGCCGATTTGCTGGCTACCGAAAGAAAAGCGGTGACCGGCGTTGGCGCGCCTTCATAGACATCCGGAACCCACATATGGAAGGGAACCATAGCTATTTTAAAACCGAACCCGGCAACTATCAGCACCAGTCCTAATATGAGCGCCGGAGCGTTCAACCAGTCCGCCCAGGACATATTTTGGAGTGCAGCGGCCAACTCACCCAACTGGGTCTTGCCGGTAAACCCAAACAACATGGCCATACCCATGAGCAAAACTGCGGATGCCACGGCGCTTAATATGATGTATTTTAAAGCAGCTTCGTTGGAACGGCTGTCTTTCAGCATCCCTACCAGACAATACATCGAAATATTGACCAGCTCCAGAGCGACGAAGAGGGTAATCAACTCCGTAGCGGAGGCCATCAATATCATACCCAGTGTGGCCAGCATGATCAGAGAGTAAAACTCCCCCTGAGAGTCCTGGAATTTACGGACGTAATCGATTGAGGCCAGTATGATGATAGCGGAAATTGCTAAAAACAGAAATTTAAAAAAGATGGCATAATTGTCTGCTGCCAGCATGTTATAGACAATAGCCTGCGGGACATCGTTCCACATACCGAAGGCAAATGCGGCCGAAACAGCCAGGCCGATGATGCTGACAACCGCCAGCCAGACCTTCTGACGGATGAACAAATCGAGCAGAATAACCGCCAGAGCGGTAACGGCCAAACTAATTTCAGGTGTGAGCAGCGCCAGATTCAATATTTGCTCCTCATTTTAAACTTATGTTTTGTTTTACAATTAATATTCTCAGGGAAGAATCAATCTGGCAACCGGCATAATTCCGGAATGGATAACATCCGTCAGAACAGCGGGATATATGCCTACCAGGAAAATCAATCCAACCAGAATAAACATGTAAACCTTTTCTAGCAGGTCTGCGTCTTTTACCTGCCGGAAACGTTCCAGCAACGGCCCCAGGAAAGATCTCTGGACCAGCCACAGACAGTAGACGGCCGCCAGCACTACACCGGCTATGGACAGCAAGGTATAAATTTTGATGCCGGCCACCGCTGTTGAAGCAAAGCTGCCGATGAATACCAGAAATTCTGCCGCGAAACCGCTGGTTAATGGCAAACCCAGTGAAGCCAGGCTGGCAATCACAAAAACCACCGCGATCACCGGAGTCCGTCCGGCCAGGCCGCCTAACTGGCGTAGATCACGTTCTCCGGTATTATGTATGACCAGACCGGCCATGGCGAATAATAAACCGGTGACCAGCCCATGGCTGACCATTTGGGTGACGGCGCCGGTCAGACTAAGCTCGCCCAGGGCAAAAATCCCCAGCAGGACATACCCCATATGGCTGACGCTGCTGTAGGCAATCAGCCTCTTTAAATCGGTCTGGCGCAGTGTCAGCGCCGCGCCGTATAATACTCCGATGACAGCCAGAACAACAAATACAACGGCATATTGATGGGCGATATCCGGGAACAAAGCGACACCAAACCGGATCATGCCGTAGCCGCCCATTTTTAAGAGTGCCCCGGCCAGAATTACGCTGACGCCGGTGGGAGCATCAGTATGTGCATCCGGCAGCCAGGTATGCAGAGGGAAGACCGGCAGTTTGACCGCAAAACCAATCATCAGCAAGAAAAAGATGGCGGTCAAAGGGATAACGGCTGTTACTGATCCAAGAGACTGTTGAATTTCCAGAATATTCAGACTACCGGTGCTAAAATACAAGGCCAGCAGCCCGGTCAACATGAAAGCGCTGCCGGTCAGAGTATAAACCACATATTTGAAAGCTGAGTATCTGCGGCGTCCGGTGCCCCAAATGGATATCAGGAAATACATCGGTATCAAGACAATTTCCCAGAATACAAAGAACAACAGCAAATCCAGAGAACTGAAAACGCCTAATACCACCGTCTCCAGAAGAAGCAGCCAGATAAAATATTCGCGCACCCGAACGTGTATCTTCCACGATACCAAAACCACCACAAAGCCCAAAACGGCCATCAGCAGCACCAGCGGCAGACTGATGCCGTCAACGCCGACATGGTAAAAAGCGTTAATGGGCGGAATCCAGGTTAGTTTTGTTTCAAATTGAATACCACCGGCATGATCGAAGGCGGTATAAAGATAAACCGCCAGCGCCAGAGGGACAAAGGTAACCACTGCGGATAATACCTTGACCAGCCTTTCGGATGGATGCGGAAAACATATCAGCGCCAATGCCCCGATGACCGGTAAAAATATGATGATATCCAGTAAGCCCAACCCTTACCTCCCGGTGCCTTTACTTCCAAATATCCGGGTTCCCGGTACCCGATCAAAAAACATTAAGCTCATTTGCCTACCAATAACAGCGTGA